>JACPPY010000024.1 GCA_016190755.1 Chloroflexota bacterium
CGTGGCCAAGAGGTTAAGGCGGGGCTCTGCAAAAGCCCTATTCGGCGGTTCGAATCCGCCCGGCGCCTCCAAGCGTATCCAGTCCTATCTTGACCCTCTCGTCTACGGCCTGTGGTGCGGAGATTACGCCGGGGTGGCGAAATGGCAGACGCGGCGGACTTAAAATCCGCTTCCCGCAAGGGAGTGTGGGTTCAAGTCCCTCCCCCGGCACCAAAGCTTCCACAGATACGCGCTGTGGCGCGTGTTTCAATGTCTCTAGTGTGGTCCCGAACCAAAGAAGTGCACAGAAAGTTAGCCAATTCGTAGCTTCCATCCGAATTTGAGCCACGAGTTGCATGGGAGTGCGCCATGTCTCTTTACCGCCCCAGGAATTGAATAAATTCCTTTTCAAGGGCAGCCACAACCTCTTTCGGCCTTACGGACAAGGCAAGCGCCCGCTCATCCGAGTATGACAGTCACCGTATCTCTATCAGGGATTGTTACGCCGAGGTCTCGCGCGCTTTCAAGCCACAAACAGATAGCCTCGGCAATGTTCTTCAAAGCCCCCGCCCTTGTCGAGCCGTAAGAATGGCATCCCTTCAAGGCGGGAGCATAGATATGATAGCCCCCCCTTCTTCAGGCTCGAGCACTACTTCGAAGCTGCCTACTGTTGTCCTCTTCTTCATGGGTTTTCGACTCGCACCCATTATATTAGAAGTCCGAATAACGGCAATCAATACTCTGTCCGTAGCGATCCACCCCAAGTAATCTGTTTGCCACTGCCAGCATATATGCCCAGTCTTTGAAGTTTTGCGTGGCATATGACAGAATATGTCGTAATGACAAGAGCCATGAGATATGAATGTCCGGCAGAACGGTATCGAACTCGCGAGGAGGAGTATTGATGCAATCCAGTTCACCTGGTAGAACGCTGGAATCACAGGAACGAGTCGCGATCTTCATCGACGGGAGCAATCTATACCATGCCCTGCGCGAAAACCCTGGCCGGACTGATCTTAACTTCGCAGAATTCGTAAAGAAGCTCGTGGGCCCGAGGCGGCTTTTTCGCACCTACTATTACAATATCCTCCAGGAGCCGAGCCAGAATCCCGACGGTTACCGTGAACAGCAGGAGTTCCTGGAGGCGTTGCGGAAAAGTCCTTATCTGGAAATCAGGTTGGGGCGGACGAAGACACACCAGGGCGTCCAGGTGGAGAAGGGTGTAGACATAATGCTGGCCACCGACATGCTGGTGTATGGATGGAACGACCTGTACGATGTGGCTATCCTGGTCAGCGGTGACGGGGACTTCGCCTACGCATTGCAGACAGTGAAGAACATAGGGAAGCATGTTGAAGTGGCCTATTTTGAGCGTAACGTGTCCCGCGATCTTCTGGATGTCGCGGACTATGTATACGTCTTGAACCGTTCGTTCCTTGAAGACCTGTGGTGGAGCAGGCGCTCCAAGCACAGGGTGGGTGGCAGGACAAGGGGTGGGAGGAGACAGCAAGTGCAACAGCAGGAGCTCAGGCCACCGGATATGCGACCACCCGAGCCGTCAATCATTGAGGCCCGCCCGGCGCCGCCGGCTGTGCCGGAGCCGGTTCTACCACCACAGGTAATCCAGGCAAGCCCGGAGCCAGGACCGTTCGGAATGTAGCCTTCCGCGTGTTGTCCTGAGCTGGCCGCCTATTTTAATTGTGCCAGGAGAGACCTCAGCCGTTCCAGCTTATCTTTGGTTGATGTGAGCTTGTCACGCTCTCTATCCACCACCTCTGCGGGCGCATGTGAGAGGAACGCCTTGTCCAGCAATCTGGCCTCGACTCCGGCAATGTACTTCTCCGCCGTCGCAGCTTCAGCGTTCAGACGCTTCTTCTCCGCATCCAGATCAACAATGCCTGCTAGGGGTAGGAAGACCTCGGCATTCCCCAATACTACGACGAGCGTCTCCTTGCCCGGGGCTTTCCTGTGGCTGAGGTCGTGGAATGAGACGGGTTTCGCGCGGGCAAGCGTTTCTACTGCCGGGATGTGCCGGGACAGTTCGGAGTGCCTATCCTTGCTGTATATCCTGGCTTCCATCCACTTGTCCAACGGTATACGAAGCTGAGCGCGCACATTCCGTATGGACCGCACGATGTCTATCACCGTCTGCATCTCTTGCTCTGCCGCCGGTTCGAGCTTTGACTCCTGGCCGGCAGGATAGGGTGAGACCATGATGGACTGGGCATCGTGCTCTTTGCGCGGCAGACGCTGCCACAGTTCCTCCGTCACGAAAGGCATAAAAGGATGGAGCAAACGCAGCGATTCCTCGAGTACATTTACCAGGGTTGGCACCGGCGAAGGCCCGCCGGTGCGCATGCGCACCTTGGCGAGTTCGATGTACCAGTCACAGTACTCATCCCAAACAAAGTCGTACACCTGCCTCTCGGCCTCGGCGAATTGGAACTCGGAAAGCAGCGCGTTCACCTTCAGCGCTACCCTGTTGAAGCGGCTTGTGATCCACCGGTCTTCCACGGGCTGATGCCCGGAGTCCGGTTGTGCTTCGGCTGACTCCAGGCCCAACAGGACGAACCGTGCGGCGTTCCATAGCTTATTGGTGAAGTTGCGCCCGGCCTCCATCCTCTGAGCGCTCATCTTGGTGTCGTTACCTGGAGTGCTGCCGATCGTGACAGCGAACCTGAGGGCATCCGCGCCATAGGTATCGATAGCTTGCAAAGGGTTAATGACGTTTCCCTTGACCTTGCTCATCTTCTCGCCCTTCTCGTCCCTGACCAAGCCATGCAGATACACCCAGCGGAAGGGCGGCTCGCCCGTGTTTTCGATCCCCATCATTATCATCCGGGCTACCCAGAAGAAGAGGATGTCGTATCCGGTCTCCATTACTGTGGTGGGATAAAAGTACCTGAAGTCCTCCGTATCATCCGGCCAACCCAATGTAGAGTGGGTCCATAGGGCAGAGGAGAACCAGGTATCCAGCACATCCGGGTCCTGGACTACCGGCCCGACTCCGCACTGGGGGCATGAAGGTGTGTCCTCAATGCATGCGGCCTCGTGACCGCAGTGCTGGCAGTACCACACCGGTATGCGATGGCCCCACCAGAGCTGGCGGCTGATGCACCAATCACGTATATTCTCCATCCAGTTCAAGTACACCTTTGTGAAGCGCTCTGGAATGATGGTCGTGCGGCCGTCCACCACCGCCTGGATGGCTTTTGCTGCCAGCGGCGCTACCTTGACGAACCATTGTGGGCTGACTCTGGGCTCGACCATTGTGCCGCACCGGTCACAGTGCCCCACGGAGTGGACATGCGGCTCGACCTTGACCAGAAGGTCATTCCGTTGCAAGTCCTGCAGTATTGCCTCGCGGCAGAGGAACCTATCCATGCCCTTGTAAGGCCCAGCGTTCTCGTTCATGGTAGCGTCGGGATTGAAGATATTGACCTGGGAGAGGCCGTGTCGCTGGGCGACGTCATAGTCCACCGGGTCGTGGGACGGCGTTATCTTGACAGCGCCGGTGCCAAACGAGGGGTCTATAGCCTCATCGGATATTATTGGGATCCGTCGTCCTATGACTGGCAGGACGGCCTTGCGTCCCACCATGTCCCTGTACCTCGCGTCTTTCGGGTTGACCGCTACGGCTGTATCACCGAGGAGCGTCTCGGGGCGCGTGGTTGCCACGGTTATGAACTCGCCCTTTTCGACCGGCTCGAGAGGATACTTGATGTAATACAGGTTTCCGGTCACTTCTCGGTGTTGGACCTCAAGGTCAGACAGGGCAGTCTGGCACCTGGGGCACCAGTTGATGATCCGCTCTCCACGGTAGATCAGCCCCTTGCGGTAGAGGTTAACGAATGTCTGGCGCACAGCGCGGGATGGCCCCGGGTCGAGCGTGAAGCGTTCCCTGGACCAGTCGCAGGAAACACCTAACCGCATGTGCTGCGCGGAGATGGCGGAGCGGTATTTGCTCACCCAGTCCCATACCCGTTGGACGAACTTCTCCCTACCGAGGTCATGCCGTGAGATGCCCTCTTTGGCCAATTTCTGCTCGACTACCCACTGCGTGGCTATGCCGGCATGGTCCACGCCGGGCAACCACAACGTCGGTTCACCTTTCATACGGTGCCAGCGGACCATAATGTCTTCCAACGATGCCGTCAGGGCATGACCTATGTGCAGTTCTCCGGTTACGTTGGGCGGAGGCATGATGACGACGAACGGCTTCTGGGAGTAGTCTATGCGGGGCTTGAAATAGCCCTTCTCCATCCAGAGGTTGTACAACCTGGACTCGACTTTCGCGGATTCGTATGCCTTGGGCATTTCAGACATTGGGGTACCTTTCTGGTAGCGTTGCTGGATTGTGCTGAGAGGCTTCAAGCCAGCGCGAAAAGATATGCCTTTTCAGGTTGGAACCGATCATGATTAATAGCATTTCAAGGTTTAATGTGTGAACGGCTGTCGTCCTGGCAGGTAGCCGGGGCGACTGCTCAGCACCGTTAGCCCTTCGCGTCCGTTAACCTGTAACGCGCTTCGCCAGAAGCGCCGTGACCCTGTCAAGAATACGATCGGCAACCTGGCGCTTCGGCATCAAGGGTACATCTTCTCGCTTGCCTCCACGCTCCATTATGACCACTCGATTCATGTCGGCGCCGAAACCTGTATCCTCACGGCTGATATCGTTGGCCACTATGAGATCAAGGTCCTTCTTCTTCAGCTTCTTCTCGGCGCTGGCGACGAGGTCCTGACTCTCTGCAGCGAATCCAACTCGAACGAAGTTGCCCCTGACTTCGTCCAGAATGTCCCTTGTTCGTGTCAGCTTCAGGACGAGCTCTGCTTCACCCTTCTTGATCTTCTCCGACGAAGCCTCAGCTGGTCTGTAGTCTGCTACTGCGGCAGACATCAGCAGCACGTCGGCGTCCGACACGGCCTGTGATACAGCCTCATACATATCCTGGGCGGTGGAAACTCGCCTCACAGCTACCCCAACAGGATTCGGCAGGGAAACGGGCGCGGCTATAAGAGTGACCCGTGCCCCCCGGTCACGTGCTGCTTCAGCGAGCGCGTAGCCCATCTTGCCGGAGGAACGGTTGCTGATATGTCGGACCGGGTCCAGCGGCTCCTGCGTCCCTCCCGCTGTCACCACGACATGCCTGCCCGCGAGGTCGCCTCCTCTGCCGAGGACCAACTTAATGGTGTCGATAATCTCAGGAGTGTCAACCATCCGCCCGCAGCCTATTCGACCTTCCGCCAGCCAGCCGTGCCCAGGGCCAATGATTGTGAAGCCCCTGTGTTTCAGCTTAGCGATGTTTTCCTGAGTTATGCTGTTGTCCCACATATCCACATTCATCGCCGGTGCGATGATTACAGGCGCTTTGGTGGCAAGGACAGTGCAGCAGAGCATATTGTCCGCCATGCCAGCAGCTATCTTGGCTATGGTGTTGGCCGTTGCAGGAGCTACTACCACTACATTGGCGGCCTGCGCCAGAGCGACATGTTCAACGCTGAACTGGGAATTGAGGTCGAACATGTCCGTCAGGACCTGCCTTCCGGTCACCGCCCGGAAGCTAATAGGCTTCACGAACTCAGCCGCGGCCTGGCTCATGATCACGTCCACGAAGGCCTTCTGTTGTGTTAGTTTGCTTGCGACGTCGAGCGACTTGTATACGGCTATGCTGCCGGTCACGCCCAGTACCACGGTCTTGCCTTCCAGTGGTCCTTCTCCTTGGCCTTTCATTGTCTCATCCGTATTCATCATCTGCCCCGGTTCAAGTCATGCAGGAGCTTCAAGCCTATTAGAGTGAGGTCAGGCTCGACGACTTCAATAACCTTTGTCTCCTGCGCGATCAAGCTGGAAAGCCCTCCTGTGCTTACTACCCTAGCATTTTCTCCAAGCTCAGCGCGTATGCGGGACACCAGACCCTCCACCAGTCCGACGTACCCGAAGAGTATTCCGGACTGCATGGCGGCCACAGTGCTCTTGCCTATGACCCTCTTGGGGCGAGCCACCTCGATCCTGGGCAACTGCGCCGTACGCGAAAAGAGGGCTTCAGCCGCGACGACAATGCCCGGACAAATCACGCCGCCAAGGTAGTCACCTTCGCGAGATACCACATCGAACGTGGTCGCTGTGCCGAAGTCAATGACTATTAGAGGCCCTCCATGGAGGTGGCGGGCTGCAGCCGCATTGACCACCCGGTCGGCTCCGACCTCGCGTGGGTTGTCCATGGCGATACGCACGCCAGTCTTCGCGCCGGCTTCCACAACGAACGGATCGCACTTGAAGTAACGCGTGCACAGGCTGGTGAACGTAGCTGTCAGGGGTGGAACAACGCTGCACAGCGATGCCTGCTTGATTTCGGAAGCAGGTATCTGGGCGTATTGCAGCAGCGCCAGCAGCACCGTGGCATATTCATCAGCTTCTCGGTGCACGCTGGTAGCCACTCTCCAGGTGGTCTTCAGTTTGTCCCCATGGAATACCCCCAGAGTCACATTGGTGTTGCCTATGTCTATAGCCAGAAGCATAGCTGTTCCTTTTGCAGCCACCTATTCTAACCGATTTGGGGGTATGTGCGCATGGTGGTCACGCAGTCCAAGCCAATCATGCCTGCATAGGGCCGGTTTCCTTGAGCCTTTTGATCACCTTCGGCAACTCTGGTAACAGGTCTCCGGCAATCATGCCAGCACTCCCCAGTTCACGGCTCACCATATCTCCCGCCATGCCATGCAGGTATGCGCCAAGACAGGCTGCGTCGAATGGGCTGACCCCTTGCGCCAGCAAGCCAGCTATTACCCCGGCCAGGACATCGCCCGTTCCTGCCGTGGCCATGCCGGGGTTAGCGATGGGGTTCAGCTTTACCTGGCCGTCAGCGCTGCCGATCACAGTGTAAGCACCCTTCAGGAGCACTGTTTGCCCCCATTCTTGCGCCAGCCGCCGCACCATGTCTACTCTATTTGCCTGTATCTCTGCGACAGGGGTTTTTGTCAGTCGGGAGAGCTCTCCCGGATGTGGTGTCAGGATAGTGTGGCGTGGCAACCTTTGCCACCAGCCTTCGACATCATCCATGGCGTTCAAGCCATCCGCGTCGAGCACGAGGGCTGGAATTTGGTCCGACTGCGCATCAAGGACTATGCCTTTGATGAACCCACGAGACGCCTGGCTACTTCCCAGGCCGGGACCAACGAGAATAGCTTGCGATGCGCCGATGTCGTGCATCAGGGCGGTGACGGCGTTTTCGGCGACTACGCCCTCTGCCGACTCTGCCAGCGGCAGGTATGTGGCCTCCGCCATCCTGGCTGCCACGGGAAATTGGATGCTGGCCGGGGTCGCCAGAGTGACCAATCCGGCACCAACGCGATATGCCCCCATGCAAGCCAGGTAGGCTGCCCCGATGTAGTTGACCGAGCCAGAGACGACCAGTACGCGGCCAAAGGTGCCTTTATTGGAGTTAAGCGGCCTTTCCGGTAGACGGCTGCGGGCCCAGTCGCTGGATATCATCTCCAGATTGATACCGGCGGCCAACTCCTGCGGCAGGCCGATATCAGTTATGATCAGCCTGCCCACCCGATCTGCTCCTGGGAACTGGAATAGCCCCGCCTTGGGATATCCCAGTGTCACCGTGACGTCGCAGAAGAGGTTGTCAACGTCCACGGCGCCGGTGTTGGCATCCAGGCCTGAGGGAAGGTCGAGTCCTACCACTAATATACTGGGCCGTCTGCTCTTTGCCTCTGTGACGGATTGGAGCATGCCCTTGTATGTGCTATCCAGAGGACGGGGCTTGCCAGTTCCCAGCAGGGCGTCGATGACTATGTCCGCAGCCTTAAGAGCATCTCTGAGGGCTGCCCGTTGGGGGTCATCTTCTGCCTTGATGATCGGCACGCTCCGTACGGCGGCGGCAAAAGCGGCGTCCTTCTCTGCATCACGCCGGCCGTACATGTATGCGCTGGGCCGTGCGCCCATTTCCTTGAGGACCCGGGCGGCAACCAGGCCGTCTCCGCCATTGTTGCCGGTACCCACCAGCACCAGGACCACTTTGCCCTCAATTTGAGTTACAACCCGGGTGACTTCACAAGCGACAGCGCGCCCTGCATTTTCCATGAGCACGGCAGTCGGCAGGCCCATTTGCGCCGCCTTGCGGTCGATGTCATTCATCTGTTCGCGCGTTACTATCTTCAAATGACCTCCACTGTGGCCCTGATGCATCTCGTGGTGGACTGGTGGGCTTGTCGTGAAACAGGCGAACAGAGCGCATTATACAATAATGGGTCACTGCCCATTCTGAAAAGCGCTACGGGTCTTCATTCCGGAGCTTGTCCAACAAGCGAGACATCGCTTGCCAGTGTGTGCCGCGCCAGTAAATCCGGCCACATGACGGACACTGCATGTACTGTTCCTGCGTCTTGAACACATACGGCGGCACGTGGCTTTTGACCTCATCTTTACTTCGTGGTTCCAGGGGGTGGTTGCACTCAAGACATCTGGTGAATGGGTTGAGGTGCTGCTTGAGCCCGAGTTCCTTGATAACCTGTTGTAACTGCTTCTCTGGTTCGTCGTCCCGCAACAGCACCAACCTCAGCCTGCCGCTGATAGCTACCCGGCGCCTCACGATTTGAGTATCCCTCGTAAGCAGTATCCGGTCTTCGGCCATGGCCTGCTTCACCATGTCGTTATCATCCTGCTCGTTGAATAATGCGGCGTCATAGCCCATCATGCGGAGCCACCTGGCCAGCTTGCCGACGTTGATATCTATGAGGAATTTCACGGCTTAAAGATGTGCCAGACTTGAATCTCTAATCGGTCTTGCCCTTCAGCTCCTTGGCCAGTCAGGCAAACGACCAGTCAGGCAAACGAATTGTACCATGTGGCAGGGGCGGGCACTGCTAGGCCGTCATGTGCCTGGAGAGAAAGTTCCTTCTATTGGACCCAGATGCGACGGAACATGAACCACTGGTCGGGATATTCCTTGACCATCCCTTCCAGAGACTCCATTATCTGTTGCGTAAGGGCTTGGACATCCTGCGCGAAGTCTCCTGTGGGTTCGAAGGAAAGGGGTTTTGCTATTAGTGTCTTGAAACGGTTGCCGCGGGTCCGCACCATAACACCGGGGACGATCTTAGCGCCTGTTCGCAGCGCTAGGGCGGCCGGGCCTCCAGGAACCTTCGCGCGCGCGCCGAAGAACCTCACCTTCACGTTACCCAGAGCCGGACAGTCGATGAGCATGGCAAGTACCTCATTGCGACGTAGAGCCCGGAAGAGGCTTGGCATGGAGTCTTTTGCAGCTATCACACGAGCGCCCACTTTGGCGCGCATTCTCTGGATCCAACGGTTCACCTTGTCGTTGCAGACGTTGTCCACCACTACGTTTAACTTATAGCGGCGGCGGGCCACGGCCAATGCTGCCAGGTCCCAGCTGCCCATATGGAGGCTGACCAGTATTGCCCCTTTTCCGTCTTTCAATGCCTCGTCGATATGCTCGATGCCTGAAAGGCTGACCCTGTCCTCGTATCGGCTGTTGTCACGCAGGAACTCAATGCAGTATCGGGCGTAGTTGCGAAACGCGCCCCAGGAGGCCCTACGTACACGTATCCGGGACGCTCCTGGCCCGAGCACCAATCGCATGTTGTCCTGTGCGTTGTGGCGTGCACGGGGCCAGATAATATACAGGATTGAGGCCAAGACTGCCGCGAAGAAGTGGATGGACCTGGATGGCATTCTTCGCGAAATAAACGCAGCCGAGATGGCTATCAGATACATGAACATACGAGCTCCATAATATATCAGACTCGATCCCAGTCGTAAAGATGCGGACTGCTCATTGATGTCGACCTTATCACATCCGTCCCCCCTCGGCATCAGTGGCATGCGACACATACTGGCCGTCCTCGGCTGTGAAGGCTATTGCAAGCAGCCCCGAGCCCGTATGTATGCCCATGGCCGGTGTGAAGTCGACCACATATGCTTCTCTGCAGTTTACCTCCGAGAGGATGCGCGTTTTCAGTTCTTCGGCTTCGTCAGGGACGTTGCTGTGTTGAACTATTACCTGAAGTGGACGAGCACCGGCCATCTTTTTGAGGAAAGCAACCATAGTGCGCACCGCTCTTCGTTTGGTCCTTGACCTGGATACCAGCACCGGCCTGCCCCCTTCAGGCAGTAGACGGACAATTGGTTTTATCTGGAACAGAGAGGCTGCCCACGCGGCCACCTGGGGGACACGTCCACCCCGGGCCAGGTACTGCAGCGTATCTACGACAGCCAGGAGGTGGACCCGTGGCTTCATGCGGTTGACTGAATCAATGACTTGCACATGAGTCTTCCCTGCGTCGGCAGCCCTTGCGGCAGCAAGGACCACGAGCCCCTGGGCGCCCGCGGCCGTCCCTGAGTCGAGGACGTCTACCAAGGTCTCCGGTCGTGCCTGTCTCGTTTCGTTCGCAGCGGCTGTCGCGGAGTCGATCATGGCACTGAAACGCTTGCTCGCGGTTATGCACACTACACTGGTGAACCGGGCAGTAGCACGTTTGAACGCCTCAACATACGTTCCGGGTGAGGACGGGGCTGTGCTGGGGAGCTTCTTCAGGTGCGGGAGAGCCGCATAGAACTCGTCTGCGGTGATGTCGACCCGGTCGGCGTAGGTCTTGCCGTCGATCGAAAGCTGGATTGGCACCATTTGCATATCGTACCGCTTCACAAGCTCCTCGGGAACGCATGCCGAGGTGTCAGAGACTATACCAACAGTATGCAAGTAAGCTTCTTACAGTTAAACCAGAGCATTGTATAACTAGGTAACTCATACTACCATGGTGAGGGAATAGTGTCAACGACTTGGCAAGTGGGAGCTTCCCGCGAAACGCGCAAAACTGCAAAGCACCAGATACGAAAGGTCTTGAGCGGGGCAGTTCTACGGATACGAACTGATTCACTGACTACCACGTTTCGTGGGAGCCTCCCGTCAGTCCAATGACTTTCAAGGCAAAGCCCGTCGAGGGAGAGGGGGTACCCTTTATGTTCGGTCAGAGACGCCCCCCGCTGGTGGGGTAACAGGTCCCGAC
>JACPPY010000017.1 GCA_016190755.1 Chloroflexota bacterium
GACAACTAAGCGGCAGGTATTTTCTTCCTTCGTGGCGCCCATTCAAGTCCGCAATGATGAATCCTAACCTTTCACTCCAGCTTTACAAAAAACTGACCCAGACCCAGCCCGGCGGTGGCGGGTCGCATATTGGAGTTCAGACAGCCTGTCAATGCAGGGCGGGGGAATAGCGAGGGAGTGTATGCTTCGCTACCTTTACACTTTTGCCGTGCCTGCCTTGCTCGGTATATTGGTACGAGCTGCCGCCTCCAATGCCTTGCGGGCATCGGAAATGAAACCGCGCACAGTATCCCTCGTGAATTTGTGGTCTACCATCTTTTCCAGGAACTGAGGGGGGATTGTTATCACGTGCGCCCCTGCGATGGCAGCTTGTTGGATATCTATGACCCCTCTTATGCTCCCTACGATGATGCGGCTGGAGTATCCCCAGTTCCTGAGCCAGGTGACGGATTCTCTTATCAGCGCGGGAGCGTCACCGCCTTCGTCAGCAACACGACCGCCGAAGATGCTGATGTATGTCGCTCCAGCCTTTGCACCAAGTATCACCTGTCCGAAGGAAAGACAGGCTGTCATATTGACCTTGATGCCTTTGGTGGTGAGCTCTTTTACCGCCGACAGGCATGGCTGGCCGAACTCATTTATGACCGGGACCTTGACCACGATGTTGCCGGCCCATGATGCTATGGCTTCGGCTTGATGAACGATCTGTTCCACGTCGTTGGTAGTCACCTCTGCACTGACCGGCATGGGGTCTACCAGAGCAGCTACCTCACGTACCCGCTCGGCCATATCGTAGCCGCCGTCCTTAAGCAATATGCTGGGGTTGGTCGTCACACCATCGATGACACCTTGATCAAGCCATTTCCGGATTTCTTTCGAGTCCGCAGAATCTATGAATACTTGCAACTTAATCTCCCTTGCTCCCATATTTTCTCGGCAGCTTCATACAGACTTCGCACCTGGAAGAGGGGTTCTGCTCCTGGGAGTATTGAGCCGTTGGGTCCCTCAACCATTATCGTGCGGCAACCGGCTGCGATGCCTGCCTGAATATCCCTGGAGGTATCCCCGACCATGTAGGAGTTCGCCAGGTCGATGGAGTGCTTTCGCGCGGCCTGAAGTATGAGTCCGGGCTTCGGTTTGCGGCAATCGCAGTTAACCCGAAGCGCGAGTACTGTTGCTTCGGGGTGATGCAGACAATAGAATACATCGTCCAGAGCAACCCCCAGATCGCGCAGTTCCTCGCACATGCGTCCGGTTATGGCGTCCAGCATGGAGGCCTCGCACTTGCCCTTTGCCACACCTGGCTGGTTGGATACAACTATTGCCAGCATATCCATGCGATGAATCCGGGTAATAGCCTCTGCCGCCCGGGGCAATAGGAGGAACTCCTCGGTGCTGTAAGGGGAGTCGTACATGCCCTCTTCTTTCCGGTATACCAGGGCATTGATCACCCCGTCGCGGTCAAGGAAAACCGCCCTATTCGTTGGCGTCCTCCTTTTGAGAGGCGAGGATCTTCTCGCGCAAACAGAATGTAACAAGGTGCTCCAGCGCCAGGTGGAACGATTCCACCTGTGGAGTGGAATTTACGGGGACCGTCACGCAGACCTCAGCCACATCCCTCAGGGCCCCTCCATCAAAACCGGAAAAGCCGATGGTATGTGCCCCCATATCCTTAGCCAGCGCGACCGCCTTGAGCAGGTTCTGCGACCACGGACCTCCCTTGTCCTGTCCGACTCCACCGTGCACGCTCAATGCGATCACAACGTCTCCTGAGCGCAGGAAATTGCGCAACTGCTCCGAGTAAAGGTTTTCGAACCCGGAGTCGTTAGTCCAGGCGCTGACCAGCGGGACATTGTCGTTAAGGCAAAAGGCCTTAAATCGCTTCTTGCCGTCCACGATAGTGCATTTCTGAAGGTCACAGGCAAAATGCGTGGCGGTTGAAGCAGACCCTCCGTTGCCGATAATGAACGTGGTCGCGCCACGTTGCCAGGCTGAGAATAGCAGTTCTATTGCACGGTCTATGTCTGTCCGAGGGAGAGACCTTACCACCTTCTCCATGTCGTCCAGATAGCTGTCGATGTACGACCGATTATGAAGCATTGTTTCTCCTAAATGTTCAGCAAGACTTTGGCGCCCTCGGGCACAATTCTTAGCCGTATTTCCTTCAGTCCTTCCTTCGCCATAGCCTTCCGCAAGGACGTCTTGTCTCCGTGATTGGCATAAAACATGAAACATCCACCGCCGCCGGCGCCCATTATCTTGCCGCCGAGGGCGCCCGACCCTCGTGCCACGTTATACCATTGGTCGATATCGGCCGAAGTGACCCTGGCTGAAAGGCGTTTCTTCGTCTGCCAGTGGATATCCATCAACTGACCAAAGGTTTCCAGGTCACCTGACTCCAGGCTGGACCTGACCCGGTAGCCGATATCTTTTATCGAGCATAAGCTTGCGCTTACTACGCTGTCACCCGATTTCGCGGCTGCATTCTGGCCCGCAAGTACCTCTGATGCGGAACGGCGGATGCCTGTATAGAAGAATAAGAGGGATGTCTCCAATTCGTCCTGCACGTGAGGAGATAGGGCCATCGGCTCAACCATCACCTTGCCCGTCTCATCTATCTTCATGGCGACGACGCCGCCGTAGGCCGCAGCATATTGGTCTTGTTTACCTACCGGCTCACCTAGCACCTCGGCCTCAATATGAAAGGCTTCCTCGGCCAGGACCGCGGGCGTGACCGGTTCCCTCTTGTAGGTGTGCAATGCCAGCAGCAGGCTCACAAGGAAGCTGCCTGAGCTACCCAATCCCGTATTACTGGGGACATCGGCTATGGAAACGATCTCCAGTCCGTGCTGGATGTCAAGCAGTTTCAGCGCCTCTCTCACCAGGGGATGTTGTATGTCCTGCACGTTGTCCACGATCTCGGTCTTGGCGTAGCTCACCCTGATGCTGTCTTCGAAACGCGGGTTAACCGTGACATAGGTGTACTTGTCCACCGCCGCACTTACCAGGAAGCCGCCGTACTGGCAATAATAGCTCGGCAGGTCGGTGCCGCCACCTCCCAGCGGGACACGCATAGGAGCCCTGGCAACTATCATACTGTGACTCCAGCGTCGATCAAAGCCTGGAACTCAGCCAGCCCCTGATGCGACCCGATCTCATAGAAACGTTTGCCTACCTCGTACGAGAGCAACTCTCGCTTCGCGATGAGCTGCTCAAATAGCCCTTCCATGCCATAGGCTTCATCCACTGGTATCATCTCCAGAACGCGCTTATCGAAAAGGTTCACCCCATAGTCGATATAGACCATCCCGGGTGTCTTATCTGTCTTGCTATACTTCGACACAAAGCCGTCTTTCACGACTACATTGCTTCTATCGTAGAGATCATTGTTCTTGAACACCGTCATGAGCGCCATCTTGTTCATAGTCTTGAAACAGGACATGACAGCGGCGAAATCGAGGAATACGTACGAGTCGCCGTACAGAGTAAAGAAAACATCGTCGAGCAGGTGTCCTGCCTTCTTCAGAGCACCCGCAGTGCCAAGCGATCGCTTCTCGCGGCTGTATGTGATGCTGACCCCATGCGAGGCCCCATCTTTGAAGTAGCGCTCGATCTGGTCTCCAAGATGCCCTGTACATAGCACGATATCTCGAACGCCTGCCGATCTGAGGAGTTCGATCTGGTGTTGCAGGAATGGCTTCCCGCCTACCTGGATCATGGACTTCGCCTGGCCCTTGGTCAACGCACCCAGTCTCGTCGCCAGCCCGCCCGCGATTATGGCTGCCTGCATCGAACAGAGCCCCGGCCTTGTATTGAAGCGTAGCTCACGGTGCTCACGAGGATAATCTAGTGTCAGGACGTTGTCAAGATGCTGCCGTGTGTGGATCATGTTGGTACGGGGTGTGCCTGTCAAGCAGAGTCCGAACAGCAGCTACGGCGGAAGGCTAGCGCCGGCCGGTGGTTTCGCTGATGACCGCCAGCAGTTGCTTGGCCCTGCTGGAGAAGTACCGGTCCCATGTGTAGGCAGACATGTCGAATGGTTCGTTGACCTCGGTGGTCAATGCCTTCCTGAGCCCCTGTGCGAAGCCGTCTACCGTGGGGTCAGCGGCGAATATGTGCTGGTTGCCTTTCATGCTTTCGTCAGCATCCGTTTCAGTGGACCAGACTACCTTCTTCTGTAGCGCCAATAGCTCATAAGGAGTTATTGCAAACTCCCTCCAGAACGGATGGCCGAAGACGTCGCAGCTCAAGTAGTAGTCCCACAACTCGTCTTCCTTCACGCGGCCTACGAACTTGACTCGATCTTGAATGCCAAGTTCAGCAACTAGTTTCTTCAGGTGCTCTTCTTCCGGGCCGGAGCCGCCGATCACCAGTACCAGGTCCTTAAACTCGTCTCGGATGAGGTTGAATGCCCGTATCAGCAGGTCTACCCTTTTTTTGTAGTCCAATCTGCCAACGCTGAGTATCATCCTTCTGCCAGCCAACCCGAGCTTGGCTTTGATGTCTTGCTTCTGTTTGTAGTTGAGTATAGTGTCAGGGAAAGCACCCTTTAAAGGAATGGCATCTCGTCCGTATAGCTTGTCGACTTCCCACCTCATATGGGAGGTGTGCACGAAGATCCTCTTTGCCCGTCGTATTCCCAGGTACAGCAGAACCGCGATTACCTCCGTCTTCAGTCGCTTCGCCATGCCCATTCGCGGCGCTTTTCTGCTGACGAACTGCTTGTGGCCGAAGATGGAGTCGCGTATCTCGTCAAACGCTCTCCTATGGACCCGCGCGTAAACTAGTTCGTTGTTGAGCCAGAATACAGTCCCAGGGAAGTGCGTCACATACGGGAAAGGGCTAAACAAGGTACCCGGCAGAAGGTATTCGCAGGAGTCCGGATTTTCCGACACTACTATGTCAGGTCGTATTTCGTTTAGCGCGCGCCTGAGTTGTCTCACACGCGTCACGAACTTGAAGGGAAGAGGCCTGCTGGAGGAGTTCTCGGCGATCACCCGAATGTTGGGCTGATAGGTATTGTCAAAAAAAACATTCTGGTTGCACTCGAAGGTCAGGACAACCACCTCAGCGCCATGTCGTTTGAGGTAGTCTTCCTCCTCCATGACGATACGTTCCACGCCGCCTGTGCCTGCCAGCCCTTCGGCAAACAAGACAATGCGCTTGGCTGCCAGGCCCTCAACGTCCATGCCCATTTCTGCCCCCTGATGACTTCTTCAATTCTGCGTGCCTTATGCTCAAGAGGAACCTGTAGAGTCTGGTTGTTCTCAGTTTCTGCAAGAACTTGTTGTACTGGGAAAACTCGCTGGAAGGCATTCTCAGTATTGGGAAGAGCACGTGCCCGAATATCCCGTACTTGGCCATGACCTCTCGCCTGAGGGCTCTTTGCATTATGGTTATGCGTACCTTCCTGGTGTAAACGTAGGCTTTTTTCCTCTCGGCGGCACTGAAATCCGGTGTTTCAAATACCGGGACGTCATCGTAAAGCATTGTAGTGTTCAGGTATTCTTTTGGATCGACCAGGAAAAGGCGGTTCTGCTCTATCCAGTTGTAAAGCTCTGTGCCGGGGAAAGGTATGATGTTGGAGAACTTCGCCTCCTGCACAGGGTACTTCAGCGCCAGTTGGACCGCATCCTCAAGGTCCTGTGGTGTTTCACCAGGAGACCCCAATAGAAAGTAAAGTCTCGTTGAGAAGCCTACATCGCAGGCGGCCTTGATGGCCTTTTCTATGGCTTCCTTGCTTTCCCCCTTCTTTATGCTCTTCAAGACCTTATCGTTGCCCGCTTCAACTCCTATGGCAAGCGAGTTAAACCCAACGGCTTTCATTCTTTGAAGGAGCGGGACATCGACCTTGTCCGCCCTGACCCCGTTGCCACATTCGCCAATTAGGCCTGTCAAGCCCCGCTGTTCGATCAAGTCACATATATCCAGCACCCGCTGCCTGTCGAAGGTAAAGTTATCGTCTACGAAGCTGAATCTCCTTCGCCCCTCGCGGTACCAATATTCCACTTCATCCACAACATTCTTTGCACTGCGTGCCCGGAACCTTCGGCCCACCACCAGCTTGGCCGAACAGAATGTGCACATGTAAGGACAGCCTCTTGAAGACACTATTGGAACGCCTCCACCGGGGGCATATCTGTTCAGTTCGAAGCTCCTGTATCGCGGGAAAGGGATACTATCCAGGTCGTCAACGAAGTCACCATTCCCGTTTTCAACGATGCTTCCGGACCGCCGGTAGATAAGGCCTTCGATCTGATCCAACGCCTTTGTCTGGCATAATCGCAGAAGCCTAAATTCAGCCTCGTGCTTGATGGCGTAATCCGCGTTGCACTCTTCGAGCACTTTGCGGCCTACCACAGATACATGCGGTCCTCCGACCACCACGGTGTATCCGGCTTCCTTCAACCGGTTGATCAACGCATAAGCCTCTTTATGTCTGAATGTCCAGGTGCTTACACCCACCAGGTCGGCACCGAATTCCTCGGCCCTTCGAAGCAAATCATTGACGCTGTGTCCCAACCTCATGTCGAGTATGTCAACCCCAATGCCGTTCCTCTCCAGAACCTCTGCAAGATAGCCAAGCCCTGGATGAGGGAAAGACGGCCAGCCGTGAAATCCAACAGAATGTGGGACGCAGATTAGTACTTTGCTGTACACTTCCTGTCTCCTGACGATTTTATTGTCCGTGAGAGTCCTTGATCAGGCTTGCCTGTGGTTCCTGCTGCGGTGTTTCGTCGCTCTGGTAGGAGAACAGGCCTCTTTTCCACAAGATAAAAACCAGATATGCCGAGTAGGCAACTATCAGTGGGATCACTGCCCCTGCTACCCCCCAAACCGGGATCAACAGGAAGCTCAGTGGCACGAGCACCAATCCCATCGCTACGGTTGCCGCGGATGTAACCTTGGCTCCGCCAGTGCCGACGGAGTTCATCAGACGTCCGTATATCAGGTAAAGCGAGGATAAAACGGTCAGCAGCGCGAAAAGCACGGCCAGCTTCAGATCAAAGGTGTATCCTTTCCCATACAGTGACAGGACTATGTACTGAATCAAAACGATGGCTGGCAGCGTCATCAAGGATACCGGTGGTACTATTTTGTTGATGCGCCTGAACAAGCTTGATTTGTCTTCTTGCCTGCATGCAGTTGGGAAAAGCACCTCTGCCAACGGCAGCATGATGAACCACGCTGCATTAACCGAGGCGAAGTAGTAGGCGTTGTATGTGCCAACGTCAGCGGTAGACATATATCGATTAATCAGAAGCTTGCTTGTCTGGGTGGTGATGACCGAGAAGACTGCCCCCCATAGAGCATAGGAGCCATAGCGCACCAGCCTTCTGGCCTCTGGCCGGCTGAACGTCAGGGAGATGTACTTGCGCTTCAGAAATAACACGATGGCATCGACCACCAGGTTGCCGGCAAGTATACTTAAAGCCACCGAACTGAAGGACAGCGTCCTCGTGAAGGCAAATTGCAGCGCGAGGACAGCCAGGGAGATGATCGTGGGTAAAGGCGTGAATATCCCGACGTTCTTCATCTCCATCAGCCCGTAGAGGATAGACATGGTAAATGAGTTGAGAAGTGTGACAGCAAACAGAACCATGGCGAAGTAAAAAAGGGTCTGTGACACCGAAAAGGCCGCTGAGAGCACAGGAGACAGGAAGAAGTAGATGCCGATAAGCATTGGACATAGTATCAAGAGCAGGACGAAGGTGGTCGAGATCACTCTCGACTGGCCCTGTAGCTCGCGCTGCTCGGCTGAGTATTTGACCATCGGTGTACTGAGCGGGGCTATGGGCGTCAGCAGTACCGATCCGATGGATGTGAACAGCGCGAACTCGCCGTATCCGCTTGGTCCCAACGCACGTCCCGCGATGAGATTGAGGATGAATGAAGATAATGCTGAGAAAGACATCCCCCAGAACACGAATGATGAGTTCCCTATGAACTGTCGTACGCTTTCCGGAAGGTCTTCGTGGAACACCCTCCGATAGGCAGCGTTGCCTGCACGGATGGCAGTACCTTGTAATCTGGCGACGATTTCCATAACAACAAAGGTCAATGGATCAAAGGCATGTTTTCCAAATGAAAACAGCCCCCGGGCCGGGGCGGATCAGGTTAGAGTGTCCTGTAAAGGAATCCCTTCCTGACTGCCTCAGCCCTGTCAAACAGGCCGCGGACATCAACCATTACCGGGAAGGAGCCGGCCACCGCTCTGATGTCGTCGAGTCCTATGGTGCGAAAAGCATCATGGGCCACGGTGACTATTACGGCGTCGAGGCCAGACAAACGACGGAAATCCTGAACAGCCTTGATGCCGAACTCCTCCTCTATATGTTCCAAGAGCGGATCGTAGCCGTACATCTTGACCCCGTATTCAGCTAATTCCTTTATGACCTCCTTTGAAGGCGTCTCCCTGATGTCCGACACGTTCTGCTTGAAGGTCAGCCCCATTATCAATGCGGTCGATCCTTTGATTACCTTGCCCGCTTCGTTCAAGGATTTTATGGTCATCTCCGCCACGTGTTTGGGCATGTAGTCGTTTATTGCTCTGCCCGCCGGTATGACCTGTGGGTGATATCCCAGAAGCCGGGCCTTATGAACAAGGTAGTAAGGGTCTACAGGAATGCAATGGCCGCCGACGAGACCCGGAGAATACCTCTGGAAGTTCCATTTGGTGGAGGCAGCATCGAGCACGTCCCTGGTGCTGATCCCCATCTTGTCGAAAATCAGCGCCAGCTCATTCACCAGGGCTATATTCAGATCCCTCTGGGTGTTTTCTATTACCTTGGCGGCCTCGGCCGTCCGGATGTCCCTGGCAACAAAAACGCCTGGGGCTACCTTGCTGTATAGCTCAGCGACTATTGCGGTCGTCTCCACGTCCATACCGCTGACCACCTTGGTTATCCGGTCTATGGAGTGGTCGGGGTCCGCGGGATCGATCCTTTCGGGTGAATATCCTACCTTGAAATCTCTGCCGCATCGCAGCCTGGATTCCCTTTCTACGACCGGAGCCACTATCTCTTCTGTGACCCCTGGGTAGACGGTCGACTCGAGGACGACTACGGATCCCTTCCTGATGTTCCTGCCGACAGTAAGTGCAGCGCCCTCAACGAATGATAGATCGGGCTCCTTGGAAGGAGTTACGGGAGTAGGGACACAGATAATGAACACATCTGCCTTGCTTATCTCGCCTCCCTGGTCGGTCAACGTCAGGTTGTCACTTCCGTAGCTGTCATTCAGTTTCGCGACCCTCCTGGGATCGACGTCAAAACCAACTACGGGTAGCTTCCTGGACAGTGCTCTTGCCAGGGGTAGGCCCACATATCCTAGCCCGATAACGCATACCGTAGCGCGGTCCTGTTTGACGTTTGCCAGCAGCTCTTCGTAAGGCGATAGCGTGCCGACTGTCAGGCGTACACGAACATTCTTCACAGCGCTGATATTCCTCCGTCGAATTTCTGATGCCGGGTGCAAAAGGCTTCAGAGAGTCTGTCCAACTGTGCCATCGCGGTGATTGAAACTCCTCACCGTCTCCATGAGACCTTTCTCCAGCGTCCACTTCGGTGAATAGCCAAAAGCCATTGCCTTGGAAACGTCGGCCAGGCTGTGCCGTATGTCCCCGGCCCTCTCCTCCTTGTAAAGAGGCTTCAAGTCTTTTTTCAAGGATCCTGTGATTACCTTAACAACGTAGTTTATGGAAACCCTCTTCCCCGTCCCCACGTTGAAGTTGCCTATCACGTCGCTCTCCGCCGCCAGGATGTTTGCGTTCACCACGTCTTTGACGAAGGTGAAGTCTCTTGTCTGTTCTCCGTCACCAAAAATAACGGGAGGCTTTCCTTCTGAAACAAGTTTGATGAACCTGGGAACAACGGCGGCATACTGAGACTCGGGATCTTGACCGGGGCCATAAACATTGAAATACCTCAGGCAGGCGGTGCCAAGCCCATATATGCGACCGAAGACCTGGCAGTAGTACTCCCCGGCGAGCTTACCGGCGGCGTAGGGAGACTGCGGATTTGCGGGCATATCCTCCCGTTTCGGGAGAGAGGGGGATTCGCCGTAGACCGATGACGATGAGGCAAAGACCACTTTTTTGACACGGTTGTCCTTTGCAGCTACAAGGACATTAACCGTGCCGGTCACATTTGCCTGATGAGAGGTGAGAGGGTCCTCTACGCTTCTGGTGACGCTCGGAATGGCAGCCTGGTGGAAAACGTAGTCGACGCCCCTGAACACCTTTTGCAGCAGAGAAAGGTCGGTTACACTGCCCCGGACAAATTCCAGATTCATGGCCTCAGGCGGCATCTCTCGACTCGCCATCTGGAGCAGGCTGTCTATCCTCTCCTTCTTGCCTGTAGATAGGTCGTCGACCACACATACCTGACGTCCTCTTAGCAGCAGCTCCTTAGCCAGATGAGAGCCGATAAAGCCGGCTCCGCCGGTAACAACTACTCTTATCATGTGTGCCGTTTCTCCTGTGAAACGAGTCTCCCGCACTATGGCCTACCAAAACCCACATTAGCGCCAGCCGTGGCCGAGTGCCTCTCCGTCGGCACGCCGCAACATGGATTGGGTTAGGAATATGTACCATAGCTAATGCTTTTTAAAAAATCGCCCTAGTATATCACACAGCATCTAGAAAGATGATACGTAAATCCCTACTCGCGAGGTCTTTTCTCTCTCCATTGCGCAAATATGCCGGCTTTCCAGTCCTACAGGAACTCCCACAGTATGGAGGCCCAGGAGGTCATTCCCGAGGGCGGGTACCCTTCCGGGTGTGGAATTGAGGCTAGACGGCGAGCTGGTCTTTTCCCTTGGTTCGCCTTCCCAAGACCGCCTTCCCAAGACTTTGATGCACGCCCCCGTCGGCCGGGTCTGGGTCAGTTTATTGTAAAGCTGAAGTGAAAGGAAGGAAATGCCTGCCGCTTAGCTGTCATGGTCGGGCTTGACCCGACCATCCAGGTAGCCGAGAGACCTGGATGCCCGCACCCAAGGGTACCCGGGTCGGGCATGACAACCATAATCCGTGGATTCACATTCAAAACCCTCACCCGTTGGGTGATAAACATCGCGAATCTATGCAGATTCGCTTCCCCAGAAAAATGCACGGATCATGGTGACAATACGGAATCTTGACTTTCCAAGACTTTGATGCACACCCCCGTCGGCCTTGTTGGTTGACTGCCTTGGTAGTGGAAGCTAGAATCGGATTGTATACTGGCACTGATTTCTTGCATTGGGAGGACTATTGGACATGCAGACGGAGAGACACCTGGACATCACGCTGGTAGAAGCCATACATCAGAGACAGAGCATTCGCGCTTTCAGGCCCACCCCGGTGCCGAAACAGCGTCTGATGGAGATAATCGAAACGGCCCGGCACGCACCTTCATGGGGCAATACTCAGCCATGGGAGTTCGCCGTTGTGACCGGCGAGCCGCTCGCCCGCATTAAGAAAGGGTTCGAGTTGGCGTCTGAGAAGTCCAACTGGAACCCCGACATCAATCCGCCCGAAAACTTTCCCGAGCCTTACGACACCCGTCGCCGCGAGATAGGCAGGAAGATGCTGGAGATAAAGGGCATAGCCAGGGAGGACACCGTAAGGCGGCGCTGGTGGGCCCTACAGACCATGCAGCTCTTCGGAGCACCGGCAGCGATATACATATACACCGACCGTGGCTACATGCTCCAGGGCCGCACCGAGCCGAGCAACATCTGGCCGGCATTCGACTGCGGTATGGTCGCGCAAAACATAATGCTGCTGGCCGTAGGGCACGGGCTGGGCACGATCGCCGAAATACGCGCCGTGTCTTATCCCAACGTGCTGAGGGAAGTGCTCGGCTTACCGGATTCGAAGGTCTTTGTACTTGGCCTGGCGATCGGGTACCCTGACATGGGAGACCCGATAAACAGATATCGGTCTCCCAAGGAGCCGGTGGACGCCTTTACGAAGTGGTATGGCTTCAGTGAGCCGTCGAAGCGATAAAGAGAACGCCAGGACGCGCACACCCCGGCGACGCATCGACCTGCTGATGGTGGAGCGCGGGCTGGCCGAAAGCCGCGCCCGAGCCCAAGCCCTTCTTATGGCGGGCGAGGTCGTAACAGGCGGCCAGGCGGTCACCAAGCCGGGCACCCTGGTGCCGGCAGACGCCGAGATACGTATCAAGGAGGCCATACCGTACGTTAGCCGGGGCGGCCTGAAGCTGGAATACGCCCTGGAACGCTTCAATGTGGATGTGCGGGGCATGGTAGCGTTGGATGTCGGTGCATCCACGGGGGGGTTCACGGACTGCCTGCTGCAGCGCGGTGCGGCAAGGGTGTACGCCATCGACGTTGGCCGCGGGCAGATAGACTACCGGCTGCGCGCCGACCCGCGCGTGGTGGTGATGGAGCGCGTGAATGCTCGCTACCCCTTCGATATCCCCGAGCAGGCCGATATCGCCGCGATAGACGTCTCATTCATATCGGCCACAATGGTGGCGCCTAATGCCGCCCGCGTGCTCAAGCCTAGAGGCTGGATCATCGTGCTGGTCAAGCCGCAGTTCGAGGCACGGAAGGAAGAGGTGGGCAAAGGCGGCGTGATAAAAGATCCACGGGTGCACGCAGGTGTGCTGGGACGCTTCATTGCCTGGGCAATTGACAGCGGCTACCGGCTCCGGGACATTACAGCCTCGCCCATCACCGGCGCCGAGGGCAACAGGGAGTTCCTGGCCCTGCTGTCAGTACAGAATGGTATGTGCTAGCACTGTTAGTAACGGCGCCGTGGACACTGCCTGCCGGCACCGGACAGTGCGCCCGGTCGTGCATACCAGAGAAAAAAAATTGTCTTCCGGTCGTATGTATGCCATAATCCCCGTGTGATCGGCTCTCTCCTCGCGTTGGGCGCAGCTATGTCCCTCGGCATCAACCAGTGCATTGCCCGGCGCGCAGTGCTCCGGGCCAGCCCCGGCTACATGGCCAACATGGTCATCTTCTTCGGCTTTCCCTTCTTCTTACTGGTAGCTGCCATAACCGGCGACCTGCTCCAAATGGGGCGGTATTCCTGGCAGTCCTATGCCATCTTTTCCTTTGCCGGATTGGTCCAGTTTACCTTTGGTCGTACGTGGTTCTACAAATCGATCAAACTCATCGGCGCAACCCGTTCGAACCCGGTTATCAACCTGAACATCATCATTGTTGTTGTTCTGGCGCTGGTACTGTTCCACGAGCCCATCACCCTTCTTACAGTTGTCGGGATCATGCTCGCCATAACGGGCCCATTCCTCATAGCTGTAAAAGAGCCGACAGACGATGCCAGACTCCAATCGAAGGCGGACCTGAGGACGATAGACCGGCGGACACTGTACCGGGGAACGCTGTACGGCCTGGGTTGTGCCGTCCTCTTCGGCAGCGGCACTATCTCCGTCAAGCTGGGCCTGAACTACGGAGGCTCGCCGGTCATCGGCTCGCTGGTAGCTTTTCTGGCCTCCAGCATAGCAATAATCCCTTCGGTGTTCTTCAATGCGGAGAATAGAAGAGAGCTGCTTTCACCGTCGAAGCACGCCCTGGTGTTTGGGCTTCTCTGTGGCCTGGCTACAAGTGTCGCGATCATGATGACATATGGCGCTTTGTACTATGGTCCGGTCATAGTGGTCTCACTTGTGCAACGGACGCTCCCGATATGGGCGCTGCTTTTTGCGTTCGCCGTCAACCGTAAGAACGAAAGCCTTAGTCGTTGGGTTCTTGCGGGCAACGGCGTTTTGATGGCGGGAGTCATACTAATACTGGTCTAGGTTACATAACAGTACGTACGGAGGGTGGTGCGATGGAGTACCGGAAGATCGGAGGATCAGAACTAAGGGTGTCGGAGGTCGGCCTGGGGGGCAACAACTTCGGCGGCAGGCTTGATGAACGGGCATCCATCGAGGTGATCAGCCGTGCGCTGGAGCTGGGCATAAACTTCATTGATACTGCTGATGTCTATAACGGGGGGACCTCCGAGGAGGCCGTGGGCAAGGCGGTAAAAGGTAAGCGCTCCAGGTTTATCGTCGCCACCAAATTCGGCGCGGCGAAGAGCCTCAAACCGGGGGAACGAGGCGGCTCGCGACTTTACATAAAGAAGGCGGTGGAGGCAAGTCTCAGGCGCCTCAACACGGACTACATCGACCTGTATTATC
>JACPPY010000007.1 GCA_016190755.1 Chloroflexota bacterium
ATGGCGCCGGAGGCTCGCTTTGACATGCCCAACTATAGACATAACGAGGGCCTCTTGTCAAGCATCCTTCTGTCTACATCGTCAAAGCTAAACAGCTTCGGATGACTCGGAAGTTGCGTTTAGAGGGCCGACATTGGCCTTGAGCATCGGCTTGGCTGACACCTTGATCAAGCTGGCGTCTTACTACTTTCACGAGCGCGCCTGGGAGAAGATACGGTTCGGGCGGCCCAAGCCGCCGGAGTACAACTTATCGCGAGTTGGAGGAGCGCGACAGGGGCCTGATGAAATTGAACCCCGTACTGCTGTGGCATGAGAGAGAGGTGTGGCAATATCTGGCACTTAACGGGGTGCGTGTCAACCCTCTCTACGGGAAGGGCTATCGCTCATTGGGGTGCGCCCCGTGCACGCGGATAACGAACGACCCCAACGAAAGGGCCGGACGTTGGATAGGGACCAGCAAATGCGGCGGGGAGTGCGGCATTCATACGCGGCCCCTGACTGGTGCTGTACCTGTTACTTCAGCACCTCTTTGAGCCCCTTGGCCGCTGTATAGACACAGCCCACACCGCAGATGTACTGGGCTACCCGCAGCGCTTCGGCTATTTCTTCTTTTGTTGCTCCGGCACTCAACGCCTCCTGCGCCAGTACGCGCACCCCATCTGATGCTCCATGCACTGCATCAAGCACCATGGCAATCAGGAGCTTTGTCTTCCTTGGTAATGCGCCGTCGGCAAGAGCCAGGCTACGGGTGTCTTTGACCAAATCCAGGAATTTCGGGTCCAGGTCTTCATAGATTTTCAAAGGATTCTCAGGCATGTGGCCACCTCCAGCCGTTCTGATCTTTGTGGCAGCGGACACAAGAGCCGCGTGCGGTCCCGGGTATATAATACGCTCACTCTCATCAAAAGAACAAAACCTTGGCCCATTCCCCAGTTTCCTGCCGAAACAATATGGAAAACTCAAAGGCCGGCCTTTCGGTCAACCAAGAAAAGGCCGTCTTGGGAATACCCTTCCGCTGGGTCATTGTGATCCTCGGATTCATCATACTTATACTCAGCAACCTCAACGTCAACACCTTCGGCATCTTTTTCAAACCTACTGCCGACCAGTTCGGCTGGAGTCGCGGAATGGTCTCTGGCGCCTATTCCCTTCGGGCTCTCCTGATGGCAGCCCTCGTGGTACCCATGGGATACCTGTCAGACCGCTATGGTCCCCGCTGGGTCTTGGTGGCCTGTTGCTTATTCTCCGGGACCGCTTTCGTGCTCATCGGGCGCGCCGCTTCCCTCTGGCAATACTACCTGGCGCAGGGGGTGCTCATGGGGATCGGCAACTCCGGGCTGTTCGTCTGTGTCGCCGCCACAGTTGGCAGGTGGCATGACGCCAGACGAGGGCTAGCCCTGGGTATAATGTCGACGGGTACAGGCATCAGCTCGATCGTCTTCCCTCTCGTGGCCGCCAACCTGATCCAGTCTTTGGGGTGGCATTGGGCGATCGCGATACTGGGAGCAATAACACTCGCAGTCGGCATCCCGGTATCCCTCTTGTTCAAGAACCCGGAAGAGCGGGGAGGCAGAACGGTCAGAAAGAGCGGACCGTACAGTCCCTTCGAAGCCTGGCGACTGGTCCCCAAGCTGTTGCAGGACCCCGTTCTCATTGCCATAGTCCTCATGCTGTTCTTTTTCTACACGGCGGGCAACCTGTTTACCAGCCAGTTCGTGAACTACGTGACGGACACCGGTATCAGCGCTCTTGTAGCAGCTACAATGATGAGCGCTATGGGAGTGGCAAGCGCGACAGGGCGTCTCGGATTGGGATCCGTCTCCGACCGCATCGGCACAAAAGCTGACAACGTGGTGTGCTGCGCTCTCGTTGCTGTGGCGTTCATCATACTGCCGTTCACGCACATCTCTGCCACTATGTGGCTCGCAGCAATAGCCTTCGGGGTTGGATTTGGAGGTATGGCTCCGTTAATCCCTTCACTGGTCCTTGAGCGCTTTGGGACTGAACGGGTCGCAGCATTAACAGGCGTCGCTATGATGGGGAATTTTCTCGGTAGCGTGGCGGGCCCCTGGATGGGAGGGTTCATCTTCGACGTTTTTGAGAGCTACTTGCTGGCCTTTGTGCTTTCCACGGTCTTCACCATCACCGCGTTAATCATCGCGCTGCGTCTGCCTTCGGCAACCAATATGGGCAGTGAACACCGGAGAGAGCCGAAAGGAAAGGATTACTTGTCCAGGCCCCTCTGGAGACCGCGCAAGTAGCAGATATCCCCAGCGTGCTCCGATGTGTGGACCACGACCAGCGCGAAAACAGCGCCGATGCTCATGTCGCCTAGCCGGGGCATAGTGACTATTCTATCGAACTTGTTACTGGTCATGCCTTTCAGGTACTCAACCGTTCGAGCACGCACCGCATCGCCATATGCTACGATGTGCTTCGGTTCAGGCACCTGGAATGAATTGACCTGCTCGACCGTGTAGTGGGCTCCTACCTCGGTTGCGGGCAAGTTCATCCTTTCGTGCCATTTCTCCGACTCCCACACCTGGGGTTTGCCCTGGATCCGGGACTGGACAAATAAGTCCTCCGACCTGGCCTGGTGGAAAAGGATGATCCCTATTGAGTTCGCTCCGGGGCCAGGACGCCACTTCATCTCATCATAGGTCAGGCCGTCGATCGCCTTCAGCGTCGTCTGCCTCGCGCGGTCAAGTCCGAGTTGGATGAAATCCTTCAGTTCCATAACCAGCGTCCTCCTTGAGACCAAGCATTGGGCTGCCAACCGGTGATTCTATCACTTGTTGGGCCGACACCGCCTGCACAGGAAGTCCGGTACAGCAGGCTATCTAACCGCGGGGCACAGCCTCATGCACTCTGCGCAACCCCCCGCGGCGTTTCTGAAAGCTGAGCAGGCGAATTTGTTGATGGCGTAGGGTTCGCCTGGCTGCGGCACACTCAATGCCTTGGAAGGGCAGTTTTCAATGCAGATGTCGCACCCTTCGCACATGCCGGGTTCGGCTGCCGCCGTAGGCTCCAGCACGGCCTCCGTCAGGCAACACGCCAACCTGACCCGAGGTCCGTGATTGGGAGTGATGAGCAAGCTACTTCGTCCGATGTAGCCAAGGCCGGCCGCCTGGCCGGCATGCTTGTACGAGAACACGGACATGATGAACCGTGCGTCGATAGGACACCCTACGGCCGGTAGAGGAAGGGCCTTCAGGCCGTTCCTGTGTGAGGTCCTGGCAATATCGTAGGCGGCCTTCGTGACACGACCCGACAGGTATTCCAGGTGGCGGTCCAGCATATCGTTCAAGGACGCCGACCCGGTGGTCCTCTCGGGTCGCGCATGGTCGAGGACCTCTCGAAAAACACCCAGGGCGACAACCACCACGGAACGTGCTGCCGGCAACAGCTTTAGCGCCGCCTTTTCGACCCTGGACCCTTTCGCATCGGACAGCGCCACGACGCCCACCAAATCTACTTCCAGTTTCGGCAATGAGTCCTGAACGGCGATGCTTGCGTTGGACCTCTTCAGCTGTTCCACTGTATTCTCCTCCCAAAGGCCTGCGAAAGGCCCTGAGTCAGGATAAGGCCTGTCATCTACGCTGTCACGGAGACCAGGACAGTGCGATTGGCCCTTAGATCCTATGGACCGCCCTTTCTATCCGGCGTAATCCTTCTTCAAGCGTAGCCCGCGGGCAGGCGATGTTCATTCTCTCGAAGCCTTCTTCATCGGCTCCGAATAGCCTGCCGGGGTCCAATGCCACGCCGGCTTCGCTGCACGCGAAACGGGATAGCCTTTCCGCTGGCATGCCTGTCCCCCGGAAATCAAGCCACAGAAGGTAGGTGCCCTGCGGCTGGGCAATGCGAGGGCCCACCATGCGCTCGCGTGTAAAGTTGTTTACGAAATCGAGGTTCCCCTTCAGGTATCGCAGGAGTTGAATGAGCCACTCCTCGCACTCCCGGTATGCGGCCTCCGTTGCAGCGATACCGAAGGGATTCGGGCCTCCAAGCGCGCTAGCCTGCGCCACTGCTGAGAAATGCTCTCTAAGCTTGGGGTCGGGAATAATAATGCTGGACGTGTGGAGACCCGGGAGGTTGAAGGTCTTTGACGCTCCTGTGCATACGAGCGTGCGGCCTTCCAGTCCACTGCCCGCCGTGGGAAACACCGTGTGCTTGAAGCCGGGGTAGACGAGGTCATGGTGTATCTCATCGGCAACAACGATCAACTTGTGGCGCACGCAGAGATTGCCAAGCTCTCGCAACTCCTCCGCCCGCCACACGCGCCCCACGGGGTTGTGAGGGCTGCACAGGAGGACCATTTTGGTGCGGGGAGTGAGCTTCTCCTCAAGATCAGCTAGGTCCATCCGATATTCTCCATCGATGATGCGCAGGGGATTTCTCAGTACGCGCCGGTCGTTGCGCTCTATAGCGTAGAAGAAGGGGTGATACACGGGAGGCTGCACAACTACCTCGTCTCCGGGCTCGGTAAATGCCTTGACCATGATGTTGATCGCAGGCACAACCCCCGGCGAGAAGACGATCCACTCGCGCTTCACATCCCAATCATGGCGCCTTCGCATCCAATCGATCACCGCCTGATGGAATTGAGGCGTTACCGCTGCATACCCGAAGAGTCCCTGCTCGGAGACCCTTTTTAGCGCGTCGATCACGGGTATGGGAGACCTGAAGTCCATGTCGGCGATCCACATGGGGAGCAGGCCCTTGAGTCCAAAACGCTCCTCGACACAATCCCATTTGACGGAATTCGTGCCACGACGGTCGATCACGGAATCGAAATCATATTGACCCTGGTTTCCCATAATCCTCCAGTAAGTGGTCTCCTAAAAGGCAGTCCGTCCCGGTACGCCGTCATTTTCCATCAACTGCGTGAAATAATGCAACGCAACCTATGGTTTAATGGGTTAGATGGGTCGAGGGGTGGGACAGGATACACGACTGGGAAGGGGGACCTTCCTTTGCTTATGAGCTACCCTAATGGTGGAGTAGTTGGAAACTCTCCTCTTCCTGAACGCATCAGCAGGCTCTATGAACTGGCGAACAACCTCTGGTGGAGCTGGCATGAAGAAGCAAGACAATTGTTCAGATCTCTTGACTATGCTCTGTGGCGCACCAGCGGACATAATCCGGTCAGGCAATTGCTCAGTCTCGCGCCGGACAAGTTGCAGGCAGCAGCAAGCGATCCGGCCTTCTTGGAACTATATGATTCAGTGATGCGCCAGTTCGACACCGATATGTCGAGCGAGAAGACTTGGTTCAGCCAGATCCATCCCGCCAGGCTCAGCGGGCCGGTGGCCTACTTCTCCGCTGAATTCGCGATCCACGGTTCGCTGCCCATATATGCAGGCGGTCTTGGCGTTCTGGCTGGCGATATCTGCAAAGAGGCCTCCGATATGGGATTGCCGCTCAGCGCTGTCGGCTTCATGTATCCGCAAGGATACTTCGTACAACGCATATCCGCCGACGGCCGCCAACAGGAAGTATATACTCAACTGGACTTCAAGGACGCCCCAATCAGTCCATGCCCATGGCCTGCCGGTTGCGGTCCCCTGATATCAGTTCCCCTGCCTGACAGAGAGTTGTTCCTCGCCACGTGGTTGGTGCGCGTGGGACGGGTTAACCTGTACCTTCTGGACACCAATGTGGAGGAAAACCTGCCTCAGGATCGTATGCTTTCGGCACGGCTGTATACCCCTGATCCGGAACAGCGAATATTGCAGATGATAGCATTGGGAATTTGCGGCGTGCGGGTCTTGCGGACTCTCGGCATCAACCCCGCGGTGTGGCACGCTAATGAAGACTACACTTCATTCATGATGCTGGAAAACATCCGCGAAGAAATGCTCAAAGGGGTCTCTTTCGACCAGGCCATTGGAGCGGTGCGTGCCAGCACAGTCTTTACCACTCATACGCCTGTTCCTGCTGGCGTTACCATATTTCCCGTTTACCTGCTGGATCGCTACTTCCGCAATTTCTGGGAATCTCTCAAGATCGATCGGCGGGCATTCCTCAGGCTCGGCCAGTATGCCGGCCTGGAGTCTGACCAGTTCAACATGACTGCCCTTGCTCTCAGGTTGGCTGGACGGTCGAATGCCGTCAGCAGGCTCCACGGCCAAGTGGCTCGAAGGATGTGGCAGGTCCTCTGGCCGGAGAGGCGTGAGGAGGACGTACCCATCTCTCACGTCACCAACGGCATTCATCTGCCTAGCTGGCAGGCCCCTGAGATGCTTGTGCTTTGCCAGAGGTACCTCGGACCCCCGCTTTCGGAGAAGCAGGACGACCCCGAATATTGGGCCTGCATTGCTGACATACCGGACGAGGAGTTCTGGGAACTGCGGCAGACAATGAAGACAAGGCTAATACGTTCCATACAGGAACGGGCTCAACAGCGGTGGATTGAAGACGGGGTATCCACTCAACAGATACTCGCGATGGGGGCATTACTCGATCCGTACGCCTTGACCATTGCCTTCAGCCGCCGGTTCGCGGAATACAAGCGCCCTGGACTAATCCTGTCCGATGTTGAACGCCTCAAGAGGATAGTGAGTAATCCCTCAAGGCCGGTACAAATAGTATTTGCTGGAAAGTCACACCCTGCCGATATGCCTTCCAAGGAACTCGTAAGCCAGGTATACCAGGTGGCAACAGACCGCCAGTTCCAGGGCCGGATTGCCTTTGTCGAAGACTACGATATGCACCTGGCGCGGGACATGGTGCGAGGGACCGACGTTTGGCTGAATGTGCCGCGCCGTCTGCAAGAGGCAAGCGGCACCAGTGGCATGAAAGCCGCGATTAACGGCGTGCTGCATCTGAGCGTTCGGGACGGTTGGTGGGATGAGGCCTACGGTGGGACAAATGGCTTTGCGATAAATGGCTCTCGTTCTCGCACCAGGGAAGAGGAGGACAGGGCTGACGCCGATGCACTGTACAAGCTGCTGGAGGAGACGCTGGTACCACTGTACTACGACCGGGATCGAAAGGGAGTGCCACACCGGTGGATCTCTATCGCCAAGGAGTCCATCAGGTCAATCAGTCCTGTCTACTGCTCCCGGCGCATGTTGAAAGAATACACCGAACGCGTGTATTCCTCTGCCTTGTCGAGAGGCACCAAATAGTCGCAGGACGAAGAAGGGACTAGCAGATGCCAGACGAAAAAGAGATCGAGTGGCGACTCCGCAGCGCCCTGGACAATATGCTGGAAGGCTGTCAGATCGTAGACCGGGAGTGGCGCTACGTCTATGTCAATGACGCGGCAGCCAGGCAGGGCCGGCGGACAAAGCAAGAGCTGCTGGGGCACACTGTTATGGACATGTACCCCGGCATTGAGAATACTCCCCTGTTTTCGACGCTGCGGGATTGCATGGAAAGGCGCATTTCGCAACAGATCGAGAATGAGTTCGTTTTTCCCGACGGCGCGAAAGCCTGGTTTGAGGCCCGCATCGAGCCGGTGCCTGAAGGCCTCCTCATACTCTCCCTCGATATCACCACACGCAAGCAACTGGAACAGCAGATGGACGCCTATCGCCAAAGGCTGGAGGAGGCTGTGGCGCAACGCACTTCCGAGTTGGCCCAGGCAAACACGAAGCTGGCCGAGGAAATGGACCAGCACAGGAGGGCCGAGGAGGGACTCCTACTGAGGGCCGCCATATTGGATAATGTCAGGGAGCCAATCTTCCTCATCAACCCTGCCGGCGATTTCCTCTATATAAATGAGGCTGCCTGCAAGACCTATGGATATAATCACAAGGAATTCCTCAGTATGAATATCCGCCAACTGTTGCCATCGCAGGACATCGAATCGATAGAGTCGCGTCTGAAACAGGTCCTGGAAACGCGGGAGTTGGACGCCGATGCAGTCCACCGGCGCAAAGATGGATCGTTGATGCCAGTGCATGTCCGTCAGAGCTTGATCAAATCGAAACACGGAGAGCTTATCGTCAGTGCAATTTGCGATGTTGGCAGACACTCAGGCTGACGCCCCCAGTTGTCAACCGCTTTGAGACAATGCTACCTCTCAACTTATTCTTGAGCTTCAAATTGACACCGACAATATCCAGCACATAGAATGAAGCGTGAGCCCCATGTACCGGAAGACCACACTCGACAACGGCCTGCGCGTGTTGACCAGCACCAACCCACACTCACCTTCAGTGTCCGTGGCTGTGTTCATGGCCGCCGGGCCCAAGTACGAACGCGCCGAGCTGGCCGGCATATCGCACTTCGTAGAGCACCTGCTGTTCAAGGGCACTCGGCGCTGGCCCTCTTCGAAGGACGTTTCAGAGGTCATCGATAGGGTGGGCGGGCTGCTGAACGGCGGCACGGACAAAGAGGCCACCGTATACTGGTCCAAGGTAGCGCACACCCATTTCCAGCTCGCGCTGGATGTGCTTACCGAGCTGCTGCGCTATCCGAAGATGGACCCGGCGGACACGGAGCAGGAGCGTTCGGTAATCATCGAAGAGATAAACATGTGCTTCGATTCGCCGCAGCACCGGGTGGACACATTGGCAGACCAGCTTGCCTGGCCCGACCAACCCCTTGGCTGGGATATAGCGGGCACGAAGGAAACGGTATCCGCCATAACGCACCAGGACATCACGGGTTACATGGGACAGCGGTACCTTCCCAACAATGCCGTGGTGGCCGCTGCGGGCAATGTCATCCATGACAACGTGCTGGAAAGCGCGAAGCGGGCCTTCGACGGTTGGAAGCCTGCCGAATCCCCGTCCGGATTTCCCGCCGATAACAGGCAGACCTCTCCACGACTGCTCATCGAGCACCGGGGTACGGAGCAGGTGAACCTCTGCATGGGAATACGCGGCATGCCGGCGACCGACCCGGACCGCTTCGCTTTCGACCTCATCAGCGCCATACTCGGAGAAGGCATGAGCAGCCGCCTCTTCATCGAGGTGCGCGAGAAGAAGGGGCTGGCTTACGACATACATAGCTCGGCCACCCACTACACGGACTCGGGGCTGCTGAACGTCTATGCCGGGGTAGACCCCGGACGTGTGAACGACGCCATTGCCGCCATATTGGAGCAGCTAGCCTGGGCCAAGGATAGCGTGCCCGAGTCCGAGCTGGAAAAGGCACGGGAGATGTCCAAGGGCCGGCTCCTGCTACGCATGGAGGATACGCGCCACGTGGTATCCTGGCTGGGGAGCCAGGAGCTTATCACCGGTAAAATACTTTCTCCCGAGGACGTTATTGCCCAGGTGGACCGGATAACGCTGGACGACATCAAGCGCGTGGGCCGTAAGTACCTGTCGGGCGATAAGGTCAGCCTGGCCATCGTCGGCCCCGTCAAGGAAAGCGCCGTCACCCCCGACATGCTGAAACTGTAGCCAACGCTGTGTGTCACCTCCCTACCTGACTATGAACAGGGTAGTGAACACGATAAGCCAGACGAAGTCCACGAAATGCCAGTACCATGAGCCGACCGCCACACCGGTGGACCGTCCCGAAGTGAAGGGGCGGCGTATGGTGCGTATGAACAGGAACAGCATCAGCCAGACGCCGGCGAACACGTGCAGCGCGTGGAATCCGGTCAGCGTGTAAAAGATCGAGCCGTAAGCATTGGTCCAGGGACGAAACGGTTCGCGCATCCATTCCGAGACAGTAATGCCGAGGAACGCCGTGCCCAGTATGAATGTGCCTGCCAGCCCAAAGGCCAGCCCCTTCCGGCTGCCGTCACGTATGGAGCGCTCGGCCCAGAGCATCGTCCCGCTGCTGATCAGCAGTATGAGTGTGTTGAGCACCGCCAGGGGCAGGGCCGGGCGCACATCCTCCGGCGGCCAGCCCGGTGTAAGCGCTCGCAAGTAGTAGTATGTCCAGAATAGCGAGCCGAAGAGGAAAGCCTCCGACAGCAGGAAGAGTGCTATGCCCAGGAACATGGGGGACTTTCCCGGCTGCTCACGCTCCATCTGGTTTTCCCCAGGCAGCTTCTTGCCGCCCACTACGGCATGCACTGCGCCCGGTATGCCATACCCGTAGGGCTGGTCTATTACCTCTGGAATCTCAGGGAAATTGTCATCCGGCGGTGGAGACGATGTGTGCCATTCGAGCGTCCGGCCTTGCCAGGGATTGTTTCCGGCGGGCCGTCCTTTGCCGAAGCTATGCACAATGTTGTAGATGACGATGATCACACCGGCGAACAACAGGAATGCAGCTATCATGGTGATGAAGTGCAGGTATTGAACAGGCTCGCTCGGCACGTCGTAGACCGCTGAACGTCGGCGCATGCCCAGGAGGCCCAACCCGAGCATAGGTATGATGAGCAGCCCCGCCCCAAGAGTCATTAGAAGCCACTGTACTTTGCCCAGCCTTTCGCTGAGCAGACGGCCGGTCACCTTGGGATACCAGTAGTAGACGGCGGCCATGACCGGTAAGAGGAACCCGCCGAACACCGTGCCGTGGAAATGCCCCACGACGAAGTAGGTGTCGTGCACGTAGAGGTCCACCGGGACTATGCCCAACGGGACACCGGTTATGCCTCCAATAAGAAACACGATGACGGAGGACAGCACGAACAGGAAGGCGGTCGTCATCCGGAGCTTGCCCATCCACAAGGTGGTAGTCCAGGCAAAGACCTTGACCCCCGTGGGTACGGCCACCAGCAGAGTGGTGATCATGAAGGGTATGCGCAGTATGGACGCCATGCCAGCGGCGAACATGTGGTGGGCCCATACAAACATGCCGCCGAGCGCTATGCCCGGGCTGGAAACTGCCACGGCCCTGTAGCCGAAAAGGGGCTTGCGGGCGAAGACAGGAATTATTTCGCTGATTATCCCCAGTCCAGGAAGCACGAAGACATACACGGCAGGGTGAGAGTAAAACCAGAACAGGTACTGGTAAAGGAGGGGGTGGCCTCCGGCTTCGGGACGAAAGAAGTTCATGTGCATGACCCGCTCCAGCAATATCATGAGAAAGGCCATGGCTACGAACTGCGTGAAGACCAATGTTAGGCCGGTCGTTGCCAGCGACGACCAGACGAATACGGGCATCTTGAATGGGGTCATAGCCCGAGCCCGCAGCTTGAACGCGGTGGTAAGCACGTTGATGGCCGTCAGTATCGAGGAGAAGCCGGAGAGGTATATTCCCAGGAAGATCATGTCCATACCCAATGGCTGGAAGCTGGAGCTCAGCGGAGGATAAGCCGTCCAGCCTGTGTCGAAGCTGCCGGCCGCAAGACTGAAGGCCACCAGCAGACCAGCGGGCGGCACGAACCAGAACGAGAAAGCGTTGAGGCGCGGGAAGGCCATATCCCGGGCGCCTATCATCAGGGGCACGAAGTAGTTCATAAACCCGGACCACGCCGGGAGCACCACTATAAAGAACATGGTGAGGCCGTGCGTGCCGATGATGGTCTCGTATTCCCCGGCGCTGACGACGGTGGGGCCAAGTTGGGCCATATGCAGCCGTCCCAGCACCTGCAGGGCTACCGCAAAGGGCAGGAAAAAGAGGGCCGCCGCCAGGTACTGTACACCGATGACCTTGTGATTGGTATCTACGTTGAAGTAGCGGGTCCATGTCGGAGCAGAGGGGCGTTCCTCCTTAAGTTCAGCGCCGACAGCCCACCGGGCCCAGTAGTTGAATACGCCCAGTGTCGCCAGGTAGACCAGCACGCCCGTCAGTATGCCGATGGTCATTACGGGGCTGGAGTTCCAGGCGGGCAGGCCGATGGCGCGCCGCACCAGCATGGTTATGACCACGCCAGCGCCCGTGCCACCCAATCCCGCCAGGGCACCGCGTATGGCATCCAGGGAGAAGATGTTTTTCATCACGCCGCCTTGCTACTGTCTTCTCTGCTGCTCAACCCATGATTGGAACCGGTCTTCAGATACCACGCTTACCGGCGCCGTCATGAAGCTATGTCCGTACCCACATAATTGAGAGCATCGCACCTGGTACTGGCCCTCTTTCTGTGGGGTGATCCTGAGCTCAGTGGTCATGCCGGGCACGGCATCCTGCTTGGGCCCAAACTCGGGCACCCAGAAAGAGTGCACCACATCTGTCGACTGTAGGTAAAGAATTGTCTGTCGGTTCACGGGCAACTCGAGAACGAAGGAGGTGATGCCATATTCCGGGTATTCGAATTGCCAGGAAAACCGGGCGGATGTAACGTTCACCCGCAACACGGTTTGCGGAGACTCGTCACTGGTCATACGGTTCAGCACTATGCCTCCGTAGCTGCCAAGGACCAATACGATAAGCAATGGTATCGCTGTCCATGCCATTTCCAATGGCGAGTATCCTTTCAACGGCAAGCCGTCTCCTTTGTCTCCGGGGCGGCTCCGGAAGAAAAGTAGGCTGTATGTGAATACTGTGACTATCAGAGCGAAGATGGCTCCTCCTATGATGAGGAGGACCTTCATGAGGTAATCAATGTGCGTCCTCTCTTCGCTCGATGGGTTGGGTATCAGGTTTACTTGTGAGAAGACATAAGCCAGGACTGTCGCCAGTACAGTGGCGACGACGAATACGATGATCAGGTGCCTCTTCATAGTTGGCTCGGACTGTGCCCCGTCTACCATTATCATACTGTGTTGTATCATGGTGATAGCAGGCCGCAGAAGACTGCTCGAGACCACATTGAAGACCATGATGTTCCCAGCACTGAGCCTCGGAAGCACTTTACTGGAGGAAGGCGTATACCAGTTCCGTGTCTGGGCTCCCCTGGCACGACAGGTAGAGGTGCACATCACCTACCCCGGCGAGCGCATGGTGCGCCTGAAGCCGGAAGAGAGAGGTTATCACGCCCTCATTTTGCCGGAGGTACACCAGGGCACGCTTTACAAATACCGGCTCGACTCCCGTGACGAGTTCCCGGACCCGGCCTCCCGGTCCCAACCTCAGGGCGTGCACGGCCCTTCGGAAGTAGTGAACCCCGAGTTCGACTGGAAGGACTCGGCATGGCCGGGGCTTGCGCTCAAGGACTACATCATCTACGAGCTGCACGTCGGGGCTTTCACGCCGGAGGGCACCTTTGAAGCCGCCATGCACCACCTCCGCCAGCTCAGGGACCTAGGCATTACAGCGGTCGAGCTGATGCCGGTGGCCCAGTTCCCGGGCGAACGCAACTGGGGCTATGATGGCGTGTACCCCTTCGCGGTGCAGAATAGCTACGGCGGGCAGCAAGGGTTGAAGCGCTTCGTCAATACCTGCCATGGCCTCAGTCTGGCCGTGGTGCTGGACGTCGTTTACAACCATCTCGGACCTGATGGGAACTACCTGGGTCGGTATGGTTACTACTTCACGAGTTGCTATCGGACCCTCTGGGGCGATGCCCTGAACTTCGACGGACCATATAGCGATGATGTGCGGCGCTTCTTCACAGAGAATGCGCTGTACTGGCTTGACGAGTTTCATATCGATGCTCTCAGGTTGGACGCCGTGCACGCCATAGCGGACGCGTCCCCCAGTCCCTTCATCAAAGAGCTGGCACAGGTTGTGAACAACTACTCCAGGCTCGGCGGTCGGCGCACATACTTGATAGCGGAGAGCGATGCCAACGACGCCCGGCTGGTCACAGACGAGGGACACGGCGGGTACGGCCTGAATGCGCAGTGGAACGACGATTTCCACCACGCGCTCCATACATTGCTAACCGGGGAACGCGACGGCTACTACCGGGACTTCGGCGAGATAAGTCAGCTTGCCAAGGCCGTGAAGGATGGTTTCGTATACTCTGGCCAGTACTCGGCATATCGGCGGCGGCGCCACGGCGTTTCCTCGCGAGATATACCTGGGTGGTGCCTGGTGGTGTTCGCTCAGAACCACGACCAAGTGGGCAACCGTATGCTGGGCGAGCGGTTGAGCACTCTGGTCTCTTTCGAACGCCTCAAACTGGCCGCCGGGCTGGTTGTCCTGGCGCCCAACATACCATTGCTTTTCATGGGTGAGGAGTACGGCGAGGCCACGCCCTTCCAGTACTTCACGAGCCATGAGGACCCTGCGCTCGTACAGTCGGTGCGCGAGGGACGAAGCAGGGAGTTTGCCGCTTTCTCCGCAAGACGCGAGCCCCCGGACCCCCAGGCGGAGGCCACCTTTCGGAGCTGCAAGCTGGACCGTAGCCTCAGCCAGTCCGGCCACCATCGGGCTCTGCTGCGTCTCTACAAGGAGCTGATACGATTGAGACGCGGGACAGGCCCTCTGGCCAACTTGGAAAAAAGGGACCTCCGTGTGGACTGCCAGGACGACATGCTCATCGTATGGCGCTGGCGTGGGGACCAAGAGGTGGCGACAGCCTTTAACCTGGGTAATGAATCCACTCAGCTTTCTCTCGATTCCGGACACACCTGGCGCAAGCTGCTGGACTCCTCGGACAGGCGCTGGCTCGGGCCGGGAAGCGCGCTGCCAGAAACCGTCGATGCGCCGGAAACGGACATCGCTGTGCCGGGCGGGACGTTCGTCTGCTTCCTGCGAGAGTAAGAGCCTGCCCTTTCTCCTGCATTTGCTGTGTTCAGACCGGACGTGGCATACTCAGCGGGTGTCCATACTGGATATTCTCTCCATACTTCTTATAGCCTTGGGCCTGTCGGCGGACTGCTTTGCGGTGGCCATCAGCGGTAGCGCTTCGATGAGAAACATCACTCGGCCGCAGGTGCTCCGCACGTCCCTGTCCTTCGGAGCCTTTCAGACGTTGATGCCGGTCATCGGCTGGCTCGCGGGACGGACTGTAGTAGACATCATTGCTGGATACGACCACTGGTTGGCGTTCGCACTGCTGGCCCTGGTCGGCGGCAGGATGCTGTGGGAGGCGGCGCGTGGCGAAGGCGACGGCAAAAAGGTGGACATCAGCCGGGGGACTGTGCTGATCGTGCTGTCCATAGCCACCAGCATCGATGCCCTGGCGGTGGGCCTGAGCTTCGCCTTCTGGGAGGTAAGCATCGCCGTGGCCGGTTTGCTTATCGGCCTGGTCGCCTTCTCCATAACGGCATTCGGATTCTTAGCCGGCAGGAAGCTCGGCCGGCTCGTCGGCAAGTACGCCAGGGTCGTCGGCGGCATAGTACTGATAGCCATCGGACTCAGGATACTATTGAGCCATTTGCTGGGATGACTCTAAGATGACGACTGTATTGCTGGAGAACTAAACATAACGCAACTATCCCCTCGCGTCACGTAGGAGGTGTGGTATAATGGGTAGCGAAATTTATACCACGCTGGAGCGGATATGGACAAGTCCTTATCTCTTGGGCAATTTTGGTGGTCTGTGTTGTGCCTATCTTTTAAGGGGTCGTGGGGTATCCTACGCGCGATCATGTTCATCGTTACTATCATACTCGGTATTGTATCTTCTCGACACCCGGAATGGGAGACTTCCGTGAACACGCTCGCTTGGGCGTTACCATTAGCAGTCTTCCTTCTCCTATTTGTGCCTAGCCTGATGATACAGTCACACAGTCTTTATAGGCGGAAAGCGGATAAGGTGCAGGAGTATGAGACACAGGCGATTGAACTTGAACCAGACATACAGCAAGAAAGCCGAATGGGGATTTTCGTGTTTAGAGTAGGTATAAGGGTCTTGGGACGAAAGGCTATCCGAGGTATCTTAGTCTACTTGACGCATTATGATGGGCAGGAGAATGGTTTGCATGATGCACCATTGCGGGCCGCAAATCGACTACGTAATACTACTGGGGCGATCACCGTAAATCCTGGGCAAACACAAAGATATGTTGAAGTGCTGCACTATAGGCCCTCTGTTCCTGAAATGGGAATCCCCTACAATCTCAATTACCAACTTCAAGAATTAGGGGTAGATATCCAGAATTCGCCATATTCATTGCCCACGAAAATCGATGTCGGTGCACATAGTCTCACGTTGTATGCTACAGGTGAGGATATAAGCCCTATAGAAAGAGAGGTCAAAGTCACAATCAATGATGACAAGCTGGAGATGGACGACAAGTAGCTATGGTAAAAAAGAGTAGATTGACCAAGAAGCGGTTTGAGGCCCTTCTTAAGAAGGCTGCGCAGCCACTTCCGAAGCAAGAATCGGAATCCGCTCCAAAAGGGACAGAAACAAAGGCATCTCGTCCTTCCGATGGTTGTAGCGGTAAAAGTAGGAATCAAGATAAGACTGAAGATAAAGAGGACTAACCGAGTGATTCACGCCATCGATGCCACGCTTGATAGTGCTCCAAAGAGCTTCAACCGTATTGACGTGGGCCGCTCCCGAAACATACTGTTTGGCTCCGTGGTTGACTGCCTCGTGGTCATACCCAGCCTTGTCAAGAGTGCTATAGCTGGTCAACTCGTCGGTATAGATGGTAGTGCCTTCCGTTTCGGGTGCGTGTTCCATGATAACCGGAAGCAAGGTGTTTCCCTTTACGTCCGGTATAACCTTTGCAGTAGCAGACCCGCCACGCTCGACCACACCAACAGCAATGGTCTTGCCTTCTGCGCCACGCCCACGTTTGCCGCTATGCTTTCCTCCGACATAGGTGTCATCGACTTCGACTTGGCCGATCATGGGCGCGATACCTTCGGCCATGAGTTTGCGAATTTCCTTGAACATACGCCAGGCCGTTTTGTAGGTGACACCAAGTTCCCGTTGGAGTTGCTTGGCAGAGATACCCGTGCGGGTAGAGGCCATCAAGAAGATTGCATGGAACCAAGAGCGAAGCGGGGTATCGGACTTGTGGAAGATGGTGCCCGCAGTCGGGGAGACATGACTACCGCAGAATTCGCAGGAATAGACCTTGCGGCCAGTTATCCGATAGTGTTTAGTGACCTTCTGGCACTTTGCGCAGAAAACGCCCTTCGGCCAGCGAGCCTTGACCAAGAAATCGAGGCAAGTATCCTCGGTTGGAAATTGCTGATTGAAGTCCTTCATCGTGTAGTTTTTCATTGGTACTATCTCCTATCTGACTTACATAGGAAGTATAGCACATATAATCCGTGATGTCAAGGGATACTTACCAAACATAATTCGTCTTTGCGAGGGCTCTTTGCTTCGGGCTCTGGCGGTGTGCCTGTGCCGCTACCAGAACGGTCTTCCATGCTGCTGAGATGAGCCAGTATTTGCTGGTCGCAGTCGGCGATCTTCGTCTGGTAGTAGTCGAACAACTCCACTGCCTGTCGCAGTGCGAAGAGGTGTTCTTCTCTCCAGTTACCCTCGAGTGCCCTGGCAACGGTGGCGGCATCCTTCTGGCAGCCCGTCTCCCGCAGCGCAGCCATGGTGAGGGGATCGCGCTGCCCGGCGATGATAGAGCGGATGATGCGCATGCCACTGACCCCGGTGATGTCTTCCACCGCCTGGTGCACCAGCACATTCATCTGGGTAAGCGCCTTCTGCATGTGCTGGATGTGCTGTGAGGCATAAGACACCAGCATTGAGCGCTGGCGCATGTAGGAGCGTAGCGCTACCTCAATGTCTTCTGGACGAAAGGCTCCCGAGAGAAGACCAAAGGTATGCAATTCCTGTAGCCCTTGGCAGTCCAGCACATCACTCTTACGGCCGGGGACACGCTTGAGATGCTGGGGAGACACCAGGTACACCTTGAAGCCCCGGCGGTCCAACACCTCATACAAGGGGATCCAGTAGACGCCAGTGGATTCCATGGCCACCGTGTCCACTCTACAGGCCTTCAGCCAGTCTGCCAGCCGTAACAGGTCGGGGGTAAAAGCCGAGAAGGTACGCACCGGCTTGTCGTCTCGGTCCACCGGCACCGCCACATAGTGGCTCTCTGAGCCCACATCGATCCCTGCGGCGTTGAGATGGATATGCTTAAGGGATGCCGGCAAGTTGGGGGACTGGCTTGCACGTCGAGCTTTGCGCGCCATTGCTTGTGATCTCCTCTCTGAGAGTATTGAAGACAGCCCCAGAGGTGAGAAATGTCAAAGGCATACTCTTTGAACGGGGATCCCGCCGCCGGTCACCACTGATATCATCATTCATTCCTCAAGACCAAGCTCGCAAACGGGCAGCAAGGCACCAATGTCGATACGGCCTACTTCCTCGGGAATGTCGGCATACAGCATATCCCAGCACCACGC
>JACPPY010000001.1 GCA_016190755.1 Chloroflexota bacterium
CCTGTTACAAATGCTTCAGTTGCATCTGCCCCAGAGAATGAAGATTCAAGAATTGTAGTGTCAACTTTGAATCTGTCCGGTCACCCTCTCAGATACGAAACTGCGGAAGTTCGGCTAGTGTGCCGGATGGCTCAGCTGGATCCACATGTATTAGGCAATAACGGCACCCCGTATGCTCGTGGACGAGACGGCGCACCTCTTCCGCTATATGGTCCGCGTCTTCTATGGTTATGCCTCGTCTGACCCTTATGTGCATACCCAAATTCACTATGTCCGGACCGACGTATTCAGCGCGCATGTCGCTTACGCCGAGTACGCCTTCGACAGACATGGACAGCCTCGCGGCCTCGGCCAAAAAATCCGGGCCGGGCGAACGGCCTATCAGGAAGCTGGCATTCTGGCGAAGCAACAATGCTGCACTAACCAGTATGACTGTGGCCACCGCCATCGACGCCAGCGGGTCAGCCAGGGGCACTTCCCTGGCAACAAATAGAGTACCGGCTAGCGCAGCAGCTAGGCCGAGCTCGTCGTTGATAAGCTCACGTATCTGGGCACTTGCGGCGGCACCACGCTTGCTCTGACGGTACAGCCCTATGAGTGGAAATGCGGCGACCACCATAGATGCTGATAGGACGACGATCGCTATTGTTGGGTTGGAGTAGGATGGTACTTCTTGGCTGAGGAGCCTGCGTGCTGACTCCTCGTACAGCTTGTAACTGGTGAACGATATGAAGAGCGTGGCGGCTACCAGAGCGGCAACATTCTGTGCCCTTCCATGACCTAACATGTGTTCCACATCCGCTTCCCTCCTGGACCAGAGCAAGGCGACCATCAGGAAGGACGAAATGAAGATATCGCTCAATGTATGCAAGGCCTCAGCGAGAAGCGCCATGATCCCGGTGAGGAAGTATGCCACCAGCTTTGCGGCGAAGATGGCCGAGTACAGCAGGAGAGAAAGCTGCAGGCCGCGCAGTTCTCCAGTATTAGAGGTCCCCAAGCTAAATCTCCAGGCGGCGCTCAAATGTTGTTAGGACGGTTGGTCCCTGCGGCCCGACGACCAATGTGTCTTCCACACGGACGCCCCACGGGCCAGTGTACAGGCCGCAGTTGCCAACGGCGATGACAACGTTTGCCCTCAATGGAGATGGCTCTTTCTCGCCATGGAAAAAGGCGTGGCCGGGAGGCAGCGGAGACTCTTCAAAGTCTATGCCCACTCCATGGATTGGCGGGCCGAGGCACTCTCCGTATCCGGCATCCCTGAGAGAGCCTTGCAGTATGCGTTCTAGCTCGGCCACTCCAATGCCTTCGCGTGCCCGGGATATCGTTACCTGCTGGGCAGTCAAGTATGCATCGTAGGCCGCGGCCTGCGGTTCGACCGGCCTCCCAAGGCAGACGGTGCGGCAGATATCGGCACTGTACCCGTTAACAATGGGATGCAAATCTATCATTACCAGGTCGCCCTGTGCCAGCTTCCTCTGGGTCAGCAGTCCGTGGGCAATGTTAGTCCGCGGGCCGGACGAGATATAAGTGCGCCAAAACTCTTCCGCGTCTGCGTTGCGCATAGCGTATTCCGCCGCAGCAGCAACATGACTTTCGGTCATCCCGGTCTCCGCAGCTTTGACCGCCGCTGCCATGCCTGCGTCCGCCACCTTGGCGGCAGCCTTGATAAGCTCCACCTCCCCAGCATCCTTAACTGTGCGCAACTCCGACAGGATATGTGTGCAATCCTTGACGGTCACGCCCGGAGGTTTAGCGTGTGGGTGCGTGAACATACCCATCATAGATAGGGTGAGATATGTGTACTCCAATCCTACGGAACCATTGGTGAGCTGGATGCGTTCGAAAGCATGGGCGATGGAATGCACCATGCCGACTTCATCTTCGAAGCCATCGAGCACATCGAATCGAGCCGAGCGCCGCACGTCCTCGACATCCGTCTTCGGTACACCCAGCAGGACCTTGCCTTCACGTGAGACCATGGCGTAGGCGCATAGACGGCCGTCGCCGGTCAAATAAGCCATGTTGGACGGCTTGGCGAGTAAGAGCGAGTTGAACCCTGCTTGAGACATTAACTCGCTGCAGTTTCGTAGCCGTCGTTCGTAATCGTGGCGTACCACGTTGCACCTCCCTGTTTCTTGGACCAGCTCTGGAACAAGGAAAGTGTTGAGGAAGGGTCAAGCTGCAAGCTGGGAATACTGGCGCCCGGTGCCTAAGACCTTCCCTCGACCTCTGTCTTGATCGACAGATAGTCCAACATATCTTTGATAGCCACTATTCCGAGTAACTTGCTATCTTGAACAACCATGAGCCGGCTGTTTCTGGTGCGGCTCATCTTGGCCAGGGCTTCCATGGCACTGGCCTCCGGGGATATGGTGTTATCCGGTGAACATGATGTTGACAGTTGCTGGACCGAGCGAGCGCTCCATTCATTGCGAGGAACATCCTGCAATTGCTTGGTGGTAACGCAGCCGAGGAGCCGGTCTCCCTGCACGACAGGGTACATTTTGAAGTGATACTTGTAAATGTAGTCGTCCACAAGTCGGTCCACCGATGTTGATGGGGCAACAGTCACCACATCCGGCTGCATGAAGCGTCGCACTGTAAGCCCTTGGAGCCCCTGGCGCAAGAGCACCTGCTGATAGGATGATTGGGCGGCGCTTCGCAGGAAAATGCCGATCATGAACCACCAGACACCATTAACGAATTGCCCCAGCAGAACATAGACCACTCCAACGACGATCAGAACGACGCCGAAGACAGAGCCTATGCTGGATGCGATGCGCGTCGACGACAGCAGGTTCTTTTTCCACCTCCACAGCCCAGCCCGGAGCACGCGGCCGCCGTCAAGAGGGAATGCAGGCAAGAGGTTGAATCCGGCGAGCAGGACATTGACCAGGCCCAAGTATGCCAGGACAGCCGTAACAGGTACAATCCATCCGGCGCTTCTTCCCAGGTAGTTGAAAGCATAGAACAGACCGCCCAGAACGAGACTGGAAGCTGGCCCTACGATCGCCATGCTGAACTCGGCCTTCGCACTGGGGGGCTCATCGACCATTTCTGACACGCCCCCGAAGATAAACAGTGTAATGCCTTTCATCGGCATGCCGAATCGCCTGGCGACCAACGAGTGACACAGCTCGTGGAAGACAATGGAAACGAATAAGCCAACGGCTCCTACGACGCCCATGATCCAGTATGTGGTTGAGCTGAGGTTTTTGAAGTAGAACGGGAATAGCCCATCAGCCAGAGACCATGCGACCAGGGCTCCTATGACCAGCCAGCTGAGGTCCATCTTGACCTCGAAACCAAATAGCTTGAACAGTTTGAATGACTTCCAGAACATGGTCCCCCTCCTTTTCGGCAAAAAGGTTACCGTGCCCCTACATGCAATTATATACCGCAAAACAGGAATTCATAGCTTATAAGGTTGGGGACACCAGCAAAGATCAAGGAAGCATACGGAACCTACTCGACTTTTTCGAGGTGGGCATAGGCCAGGAGGAGCCTTTTCATACCGACGTCCTTGAAAGCGACGGTTATCTCTTCATCTCCCCTGGCGGCGGAAAACCCGACCACTACACCCTCGCCGAACTTGGTGTGCCTGACGTGGTCTCCTGGATGCAAGTCCAGGCGTATTCGGGCCCGTTCGATAGCGTCGGTCTGAGGCACGAAGCTCTGGAGCGGAGGGCCCCAGTTGGAGACGCTGGCGACGGGAGATGTCAGGATAGTCTTGATCATGTCTGATGGTATGTCATCAATGAAGCGGGAAGGAGGATTGGCGGTCGTAGCCCCCAGGAAAGTGCGCCTCTGGGCATGCACCAGGTAAACGAGCTTTTTGGCCCGTGTTATTCCTACGTAGCACAGCCGGCGCTCCTCCTCCATCTCTGATACATTGTCGAAAGCACGGGCATGCGGAAAGAGTTTCTCTTCCATGCCGACGATGAAGACCACGGCGAACTCGAGCCCTTTCGCCTGATGTAACGTGATCAGCGTAACGACATTCTCTTTATCGTCGTAGGTGTCTGCCTCGGAAACGAGCGTTACCCCTTCCAGGAAGGAGGACAACCCTCCATTGGACCCCGAGCTGTTGTATTGTCTGGCCACGGTGCGTAATTCGAGTATGTTCTCCCAGCGCTCCTCCCCATCCTCGTCATCCATTATGTAGTTCTTGTAGTTGGTCTGGTCAAGCACCAGATCAATAGTATCAGTGGCATTCAGGGTCTTGCTCTTATCGGTAAGATTCCGAACAAGTGTGTTGAATTCCGCCAGAGCATGCTGCGCCCGACCCGTGAAAGGGCTTCCGCCTGACGCATCGCCTACGAGGGCAAGCGCATCGAACACCGACATGCCGCTTCCCTTGGCCCATTGCCAGAGTGAATCGACCGTTCGCTGCCCTATGCCTCGGGCCGGAGCATTGATGACCCGCTTCAGGCTCACGTTGTCATGTGGGTTATCGATGAGCTTGAGATAGGCCAGGATATCTTTGATCTCTCGCCTCTGGTAGAAACGCGTGCCACCCACGAGCCTGTACGGGATGCCGTACCTGAGAAAGGCTTCTTCGAGTGCGCGGGACTGGGCGTTCACACGATACATTACGGCGCATTCCTTAAGTGTGGTCTTGCCTTCTTTCAGCAGACGTTCCACCTCCGCCGCCACGAATCGCGCCTCCTCCTCCTCGTCGTAGCTCTCGACCACGGATATCGGTGAACCCTCTTCGTTCTCCGTCCAAAGCTCTTTGGGCTTGCGCTGTACGTTGACGGAGACAATGCTCTGGGCGGTGTTGAGTATCCTCTTCGTTGACCGGTAGTTCTGTTCCAGCAGGAACACCCTGGCATCCGGAAAATCCTTCTCGAAGCTCAGTATGTTCCTTATGTCAGCCTGGCGCCAGGTGTAGATGGACTGGTCGGGGTCTCCGACGACACATACATTGCGATATCTGCCCGCCACCTGTTTGGTGAAGGTATACTGCACTATGTTGGTGTCCTGGAACTCATCCACGAGTACATGAAGATACCTGGACTGATACCTGGACAACGTCTCGGGCGACTGGTTGAATAGTTCGACAGCCTTCACCAGCAGATCATCGAAGTCCAACGCCTTGCATATGGCGAGTGATTGCTGATAACGTTGGTAGGCCTGGTGAACGAACTTCTCGAACTGACTTTGCGCCCGCTCGCCATACTGCTGTGGAGTGATGATCTGGCTCTTGGCGGCGGACACGGCTGATAGGAAAGCCCTGGGAGAATACCTCTTAGGATCGAGCCCGCAGTCTACAATGGCCTGTTTCATCAGGTTCAACTGATCCTCGTCGTCGTAGATCACGAAGTTACGGTCGATCCCGATATCTTGACCGCGCTGGCGAAGGATACGAGCGCATATCGCATGGAATGTACCCAGAGTCAGATCTGTCACAGAAGCCCCGAGAAGGTCTTCAAGCCGCTCCTTCATCTCCCGGGCTGCTCTGTTGGTGAAGGTGACCGCAATAATGCGGTCGGGACTAACGCCACATGTCTTAACCAGGTAGGCAATTCGATGAGTGATCACCCTCGTCTTGCCACTACCAGGCCCGGCGATGATCAGTATGGGACCTTCTGTTGTCTGCACTGCCTGCTTCTGGGCGGCGTTGAGGCCAGATAGTATGTCCATTTTGTCTCAAAGGAGATACCGGAATGGGCTTTGATATTGGGTGTCGCTGGCCGGTATGAGTAACAGGGCTAAATTATAGCATTGCTGAGGGGGTATTGAGAAAATACTGTCCAGAGGGCCGGCTAAATGCACAGTGGAGAGGCGTCCGTGATTATCCGTCGCTCTTCATCAATGCGCTGCCGGATGTGTTTGGGTAGCGAGAACATATGGCAGTGCGCCAGACCGTCGTAGAACCCTAAGCCCGTCAGCTTCCTGCGGGCGAGGTGCCGGTCCACCTCTTCCGGAGTAAGGCCCATGGGGTCCACTTCTTGCGAGGCGACACTGAATCCCCAGGAACCACCGAAGGAAGGAATGTGGACCTGATATGGACGAACTACGCGAAAGACGGCTTTCAACGTGTTGACTATCGCAGGGAAGCCGTTCATGTAGCCCCATGATGCGTTGTCCGATTGGAGCGCCACTACACCCCCTGGTTTGAGGCAGGCAAGGACATGACGGTAGAACTCTGTGGTATACAGCATGCACGCCGGTCCTTGCTCCAGGGACTCGGGTATGTCCAGGAGTATCACGTCGAACTTCCTGTCACTCTGTTCGATGTATTTTCTGGCATCTCCTATCACCAGTTCGAACCGTGGGTCATCGAAGGACCCCGCATGCCATTCAGGCATCTTGTCGCGGCAGAGGTCGACGACCTCGGAGTCGATATCGACCATCACGACGGAGCGTACCGATGGATGCATGAGTACATGGCGCGTAGTTGCGCCTTCGCCACCACCCGCTATTAGTACATCAATCGGGCCGGGATGCGAAACCATGGCCGGCTGCACCAGCGCCTCATGGTAAATGAATTCGTCTCCATGGCATGATTGTATGCGACCATCCAGTACCAGGCACCTGCCATAGCTGCTGGTCCTTATTATGTCGACTGCCTGGAACTTGGTCCGTCCAGAGTACTCCCTGCCTTCGACGCGGTGCAGTTGCACCAGGTCATCGGACAGCTTGTCCCTGAACCATTCCCGTTGTTGAGCTACATTGTCCGGGTCGTTTGACTCTTTGCTCATAACCTACATGCTGCCGCCTGGGGTTGATGAGGGTGTTCTTCGATTCCTGGAAGCACACCGCGGCGTAACTCAATTATGGAGTAGTTGTTCGAGCCCAGTTCCTTCGCCAGCCATTCGGCGGCCTTATCAGCGCGCAACGAGGTGCCGCACGTGAATATGTCGACCGCCGCAAAGCCATGTTCGGGCCAGGTATGTATGAAGAGATGTGACTCGGCTATGATCACAACGCCGCTCACGCCATGTGGGTTGAACTGGTGAAACGCTTTTTCGACTACAGTAGCACCCGCTTCCCCGGCAGCTTTGACCAGAATACCCTGGAGCCTCTCCAGGTCATTGAGTGTATCCCTGTTGCAGTCCTTGATCTCCAGCAACATATGATATCCTAGCGCATTCAATCACCTGCCCTCCTCGCTTGATTAAGTTGTTGTCCGCCGCTCTTGCCAGCACGGACAAAACCCTGCATCCGCAACACTCCCGAATTCAGATTACCAAACTAGCCTTTAAAAAGGCAACGGGAATTGTATATAATGCGGATGTTTTTTACAATACCTGTTAGCCCTGGATCGGACTATTTCCTTCTGCCTGGAACGGTTGGACAATGAGCAAGATCAGCGTTGGAATAATAAATGTCACCGGCTATGTGGGCGCGGAACTGGCGCGCATATTGATGCGCCATCCCAATGTGGAGATCAACTCGGTCACCGGCAGGAGCGCCGTCGGGCAGAAGCTCGGCGATGTCTTTCCGCATCTCGCCGCCCTGGACCGGACTATCGAAGAGAAGCTGAAAGATGTCGATGTGGCCTTCAGTGCCTTGCCCCACCAGGCCAGCGCTGAGGCGGTGGTCTCAGTACTCAAGCGTGGCATACGTGTAATAGATACAAGCGCGGATTTTCGTTTAAGGAACCCAGCGGATTATCCCAGGTGGTATGAGCACGATCACCCCTCTCCCGATCTCCTCGCTGAAGCCGTATACGGCTTGCCCGAACTGCACCGGGCACAGATTGCACGCGCGAACCTGATAGCCAATCCGGGGTGCTACCCAACCTGTTCCATACTCGCGCTAGCGCCGGCGGTACAAGAGGGCATCGTCGAGGGACATATTGTAGTAGACAGCAAGTCCGGGGTATCCGGGGCCGGGCGCACGTTGAGCCTGAACAGCCACTTCTGCGAGGCAAACGAGAATGTGTCGGCCTACGCACTGCGGGGACATCGCCATCTGCCGGAAATATTGCAGGAGCTGAATGGCGTCAGCAGAGACGGACCTGTTTCGCTAACCTTCCTCCCGCACCTGATACCAATGAGTCGCGGCATGATGAGTTCTTGTTACGCCCAACTGAAGCGGGGCAAGATAACCGCGGATGGGAAAGGCGAGTTGGCCCTGCGCACCCTGTACAGGGACTTCTACAAGGAGGCTCCTTTCGTGCGGGTGGTGGATAATCCTCCCCAGACCAAGCAGACGTGGGGCAGCAACATCTGTCTCATCTACCCGACGATAGACCAGCGGACCGGAACGCTGATGGTTGTTAGCTGCCTGGACAACCTGGTAAAAGGGGCGGCGGGACAGGCCGTGCAGAACTTGAACCTGGCCATGGGGCTTCCTGAAACCGCCGGCCTCGACATGGCGCCCGTATACCCATAGTCCAGACTACTACTTGCCAGCGTGGGCAGCGTTACCACATTGCCAGCACAGATAGACATGAACTGCTTTTCCACATTGACGTATTGAGCGCCGGCCTCTATGCTGGCCGTTAGAGGGGTGTATACCATCCGTGGATGATCAAGAACAAACGGAAGGCGAAACAGCGCCCAGGGCATACAGGACAGACCTCAAGTCGCTGGCCAGGGACGTTAAGGTCGAGACATACAAGTCCAGTGGTCCCGGGGGCCAGAAGAAGAACAAGACCGAGTCTGCGGTCAGGCTGACCCACATTCCAACTGGTATTGCGGTAATCGCTACCGAGTACAGGTCCCAGTCCAGGAACAAGGAACTCGCGTTTCTACGCTTGCAGGAGAAGCTGCGCCGGCTTTCTCGACGCCAGAAAACGCGTATTAGCACTGCGCCGTCCCAGGCCTCAATCCTCAGACAGAAGGTGCGTAAGAGGAAACTGTCGGCTAAGAAGTCTCTACGTCATCCTCTCTCAGAAGAGGAAAGCTAGGGTAGCAGCGTTTCGCAGATTGCGTTAGAATATTCAGCAGGCCAGCGTAGCTCAGCGGTAGAGCAGCTGTTTCGTAAACAGCTGGCCGTCGGTTCGATTCCGACCGCTGGCTCCAGAAAATAGATACGAAGATGGCCCGTCGGGGATAACCCCAGCAGGCCATTTTTGCTTTTCTTCTAACCGAATTCTAACCAACGGTTCTAACAACCTGTTCTGGCGCATTCGCCTGGGCCATGGCATCGTCGAAGGCTAAAGCGGCCTTTTCTGCGAGGCCTGGGAGCAGGTGAGAATAGGTGTCCAGAGTAAAGGATGTGGACGAGTGGCCCAATCTCTCGGATATAGCCTTGATGTTGACGCCCTGCTTTAACAGGATCGAGGCGTGAGAGTGACGCAGGCAGTGTAGGTGAACATCTGAAAGGCCACATCTCCTAGCTATCTTCTTAAAAGCCGTGCTAATGCCGTCCGGGAGCATCGGCATTCCATCGGCATAAAGGAACACCAAGTCATCGTCGGTGAGCGTCTTCCCGATTTCATTCATGGCCGCTTCTTGCTTGTCGTGGTAGGCTCTCATCGCAAGGGCCATTCTTGGCGTGAGCGCAACGGTGCGCCGGGAACGCGCCGACTTGGGTTCCGCGAAGGTGATCTTGCCACCCTTAAGGACATGCATCGAGCGACGGACTATCAAGGCACATCCGAGTAGGTCGATGTCTTTCCAAGCCAGTGCCAAGAGTTCGGATCGCCGCAAGCCTGTGGCAGCGTCAAGTTCGAAAAGAGTTCGATACGGCGTGCCGTTGCATGCCTCCAAGAAGGTGACAAGCTCGGCCCCGTCCATGGCCCGCATTTCCTTGCGGCGAGTCTTAGGCGGGTCAATGCACGTCGCAACGTTCCTTGGGCACAAGCCCCCAGCGCATAGCATGGTTCAAGCCTTCCGATATGAGCCTGTGCGCGTGCTTCACCGTCATGGGAGACAGACCGCCCTTGCCATTTGCGCGGCCCTTTTCCAGCATTTGCCGATAAGCTGTCTGTAGATGTGCCGGCTGAAGCTGCTTGAGAGGCACATGGCCTATATATGGGTCTATGTACTGGCGTACCTTCTGGCGATAGCCTTCAAGAGTACGGGGCCTGACGTTCACGGCTGCATAGTCAGCTAACCAACGTTGGAAGAATTGGCCCACAGTCTGCTTTGTCGGCTTTACAAAAACGCCGTTGTTGTATTGGTGCACCAACTCAATGAGACGTTCCTCGCCCCGCTTCTCATTAGGACCAACGGCAACCCACTTCGGGTGTCGCTTACCGTCCGCACCCCGGCCCATATCCAGGACTGCATAGTAATTGTTCCCTTTTTTGACTAAGCTGCCTCTCATTGTTATTCCTCCCTGCTTTCGTTAGTTGTCTTCTCGGACGTTTCGTTCTCCGGAACTTCGTAGCCAACTGACCTCAGAAGATCGGGCGGGATACTGGCGACAGCAGTTGGCTCAAGCGCCAAATTCTCCTTCCACTTCTGTCGCCAATCTGTCTTGCTCCATTCCTTCAACTGCCGGGCGATTGTCTTCCGATCCTCAATAGGCAGGTCATTCCATTTTGGTGCCTTCCCCAGATACTGCAGGCAAATAGCGTATATCCACTCGGATTCTTCGGATAGCCCCTCTTCTTGTTGCTGTGCCTGTACCTGTTGCAGCCATGGGCCGTCTTGCCAGTCGAATGTCTGCAGCCCGACAGCCACTTCAGCCGAAAAGCTAGGCACGTTCATAAAAGTTGGCTTATCAGGTTCTTCTGCCCGACGTACCAATTCCTCTGGCGATATGTCAGATTGAGACGGAACAGCGCGTATGGATTGCGCCACTTGCCCTTGCCAAAAACCTAAGGCTTGCGCAGCATCAAGATCAGCGGTGCTCACCGGTGCCGCTGGTCCTTCTAAGATGCCTGTGATGTATTCTCGGGTCGCATACCTCCAACCCCAATACAACATGTATTGGATGCGGTTCGGACTCTTAATATGTGCGAACATTGGTCGTAACCGGGCTATCCACTGGGCCTGGCGCACTGTGAGAGGTCGACCGAGAGCCAATGAGAGTTTCCACGCAGCGAACAGGTCAGGAACGGCATCAGCGGGAATTTCCGGGTGTTGGACAAGCGAGCCAAGTTCCCACGGCTTATCCACCTCGAACCCAGCCTCGACACGAGGCCATATCTCCGCTAGCCACCCCTCAACAGTTCTTTGGGCAGGAATGAATACAGATTGGATGGGAATGCGTTTCTCCTTGACCTCTTCAGTGACCCTTTGCTTAAACATGCGATAGAACTGTGACCCAGTAGGCTTTGGCTTATGGTCTCGCCACAGTTTTTCACATATCGTCGCGGCTGTTGTCCTCAGAGGGTTTGGCTTTCTGTCCCTCCTTGTCCTATTCCCCACTGGTGACTCCTTTCAGTTCGCTATGGCATAAGTCGCATAGTTGCATAGCTATACATTGCGCTGCAGCACAGATTTAATTGTCTTGCGGAACACATATACGTTAACATGGGAGCCATGGTAACACGCGGACGGCACCAAGTCAATACACAAAGGTCAAAGGGGGAATGCCACAAAATGGACGGAAATCGGATTCGTGAGCTCAGGACAAAGAGGGGATGGAACCAACGGATGCTTGCCGAAAGGGCTCACACGCCGCAGGCTTGGATTTCGGCTCTCGAACTCGGAAAAGTGAAACCCTGGGGGGCAGTGGTCAAAAGGCTGTCCAAGGCGCTCAGGGTAAAGGCTGAGGAGTTGTTCCCGGATCGAATGGAGGCAATTGATGAACGAGCAGAATCCAGAACGATTGACATTGACTGTCGCTGAGGTCCAGAAAGCTTTGGGCCTCTCCAAAAGCACCGTCCTTAACATGATCCACGAGGGCCGAATACGGAGCGTGCGTGCGGGATCAAAGCGACTTTTGATTCCAAAGTCTGCCCTTGCTGAATTTTTGGGCGGCACAGCAAAGCCAGCGGGGGTAGCGTAATTGGGAAACGGGACATGTGACTGCTGCGGCCAAGTACACCCCAGCGAGGAAGTTGATATCTTCTGCATGCCTTCCCTACCTACAGATATCCGGCGCACACCTGATATCGACCTCACAGGCGAGTTTGACTATCTGCTGCGAGAAATGTGCGAACTAGGGGACGCACGAATCATGGAAGATGGCGGCGTAACGCTCTGGCGGCTGGGATGCCTGAAAGACGAATACGACAGGCGTATGAGGCTCTCGAAGTCGGGTGGGCCATCGGTAAAGACGTTGAATGTCTCCGAGGTAGCCAAGGATATTAAGGCACGTATGTCCGGAGATCGATTCATAAGCCTGGTCGAAAGCGCGACAGATGCCGTAGTGCTGAAGAAGGGCACCCGATACTGGGGCACATGCCCGGCACACACAGATAAGCACCCTTCCCTATGTGTTTTTCCTGACAAATGCCGCTGTCATTGCTTTCAGTGTCATAGTCGCTGGGACGTGTTCGACATGGTTATGTGCTTCCCGCCTCATATCTCCAGCTTCACCGAAGCGGTGCAATATGTGGGCTCGTTGGCCGGCATCGATATTACCGTCCAGCGAATGCAGCTGGTACGCAGCAACCTAGAACTAGCAAAAGGGGTGACGCTTGTCAGAAGTTAAGCTTGATCTGGAAGCACTGGAGATAGGGCCGGAAGTCACAGCGGAACAAATCAGAGCAGCACTTCAAGAGAAGTTTGCTCGCAATGGCAACCACAATGAGCAGACATGGCCCGAACCACTACAGCCGGAAGCACTGCATGGACTCGCCGGTGATGTAGTGCGGAGCATTGATCCGCATACAGAGGCAGACAAGGCAGCTATCCTGATGACGTTCCTGGTTTACTTCGGCAATGCAGTGGGAAGAGGCCCACATGGTGTAGCAGAGCAGGACAGGCACGGCTGCAACCTCTTCGTCAATCTTGTGGGAGAGACTTCGAAGGGACGCAAGGGCTCAAGCCAAGGGCATATCCGTGAGTTGTTCGCAAGGGTTGATCCTACCTGGACGGACAATAATGTACTCTCGGGGCTATCCAGTGGCGAGGGCTTGATTGCGGCAGTGCGGGACCGCGTGACGCGGGTGAAGGATGGCGAAGAGGAAGTAATCGACCCGGGCGTTTCAGATAAACGACTGCTCGTGGCTGAGTCCGAATTCGCCGGAGCTCTCAAGGTAATGAGCAGAGAGGGCAATACCCTTAGCGCCATCTTACGCCAAGCCTTCGACAGTGGAACGCTTCGAATCCTCACCAAGAACTCGCCAGCAAAGGCCACAGGCGCCCACATCTCGATATTGGGCCACGTGACCAAGACCGAACTGCTTCGATATCTCAATGACACAGAGTACGCGAATGGTTTTGCCAACCGCTTCCTGTGGGTGTGCGTCAAGCGAAGCAAAGTCTTACCCGAGGGCGGCGGCATTGTGGATCACTCGAACCTGATCCCGCGTCTGAGGGAAGCATTGGAAAAGGCCCGAAGACTGGACGTTATCAGGCGTAACGAGGAAGCTAGGGAAATATGGGCAGCGGTCTATCCTTCACTATCTGACGGTAAGCCGGGACTATTTGGAGCAGTGACAGCCAGGGCGGAAGCGCTGGTGCTGCGATTGTCTGTGCTGTATGCCGCGCTGGACGGAAGCCCAGAGATCAAGGGCGAGCACCTGAGGGCAGCTCTGGCAGCTTGGGAATACTCCGAGCAATCAGCGGCCTATATCTTCGGCGGCACGATCGGAGACCCCATATCAGACAAGGCTCTTGCGCTATTGCGAGGCAGTGAAGGCAAGGTGGCCAAAGGCGACCTGTTCAAACTGTTCAAAGGGCATGTGGCGGCTGAGCGATTGGACCAGGCTCTAAGGATACTCAAAGAGCGCGGTCTTGTTGACTACCAGACGGTCGATACTGGCGGACGACCGGGCGAGTACTGGGAGGCAGTCCATGGGACTTAATTCTCTTTATTCTCTTTATTCGCATCAGGAGGAAGCATGGGCCGATATCTAGACATTGCCAACAAGGTTACCAGTGAGAATGAGAATAAAGCGAGTAAAGCGAATAAAGGTCAGGCATCTCCGCCCGTTGGTCACAGACTGAGGTATCCAAATCGGCCAACGGACAATACGGAGGCCCAGGAGATTGCCCACATGGTAGCCACTCAAGGCATTGTACTCCTGTGGAGCGAGACCATGGGCGACCTCATAGCCTTCTATCGCGATGAGGACAGCCAATGCCTGATACCTCCGGGCTTTGTCCCTTATAGCAGTGATGAACTCAGGGAACTATTTGGCGGCGACGGCAAGGAATTGTCTATTGAACACATAAGGCTGGTACATGCGGCCAAGAAAGCAGCTGGGGGTGAAGTGATAACACAGAAAGGATCGTTACATGACTAGCTCATCGTTGACTTTCGAGCAGCTTTGCCAACTGGAACCCGGCCTTAAGACACTGTACGACGAAGTTAAGGCAATATCCCGCAAGGGCAATCCGAAGTTCTGCCCAAACTCGGTTTGGTATGGCTACGGCAATTGCGAGGCTGGGTTCAAATACCGCATGAGTCGCCTAGTTGGGCTTCACAGAAAGCCAGCGGATCCCGTCTTGAGTTCGAGCCGGGCATATGACGTCTGCTATGCGGTGCTCTATGGCGCTTTGAAAGGTAACAGCCATGGTAACCACCAGTAACAAGCCTTCACGTACTATGCAGGGCTGTCCTGGATGCATGGCTGGTGCTCCGGTTCAATATGACGCCTATTCTTAAACATAAGAAAATCGGGTAGGTGAGGTTAGGTTGTTTCGATACCTGCTGCAAACTCAAAGGGAGTTGGATAGGGTTTGAGAAATACCAAATGGAATTTTTGGGTCGTATCTAAAATAAGGATTTTTAGATGGCGCACACTCAAGAAACAATCGTTAGCTTCATTGACGGTGAGGATTCAGCCAACATCTTCACGTGCTCCCGCCGCTGGCAGAGGCACTTGGCCAAGCTCGGGATTAACCCGAACCAGGGCAAGGGCGGGCACGACTACGTCGTGCCCAAGAGTTGGATAAAACTTCCGGGCCCACCGGCGAGACGATCCCAGACCCAGCGCGACGCCGCCCGGCGGAACGCTCAGGCGTTGCACAAAACAGGCCATCTTGCCGTATTGAACATGGCAGCCACTCAGGGTTCAGGGACGGAGATTCCTGCCGATGCCTAATCCTTCACGCCGAAGAGGCAACCCCCGCTGGAACAATGGCTTGTCTCCGAACCCCAATGGCAGACCACGTGGTCAGACCACCTTTGAAGCCTTTTGCCAAAACCCTCAACGCTTTGTGCTTCGCCATCCCGGCCTCAGATGGGCGCGCTTCGCTCTTGGACTTTTGGAGCCACCTTATACCGGGGCAGCGGCGGCCAGGCGCGCAGGGTATAGTCCGAAGTCGGCCAGGTTCATCGCTTCTCGATTACGGAGAAGGCCGATTGTCAGGGCTATGATTAGGGAGTTCAGGGAGATTACCAGCTCACGGATAGCATACGAGGAGTACAAAGCTTTTGGCTTTTTCAGGGGCAGACCGCCCAGCCAATGGCCATAGAAGATATTAGATAAAAGTCAACGTTCCTGCTTGACTGGTAGTGTATGAGTTTGAACAGAATGCTGAAAATCACTTCCGTAAGTAAAAGTCTCAGAATTATGTCCACTGCCCCTTGACGTCATATGCCGCAGGCCAATAAAGTCAACTTGACTGGTGCGAACGCGGTGTGTGGTGATGTAGTGATTCAGGTGGATAGTTAGTAGTTTTAGAGGGTCATATGTTAACTGCGAGTGATGTTGCCCGCTATTTTCTTGCAAGCCAAGATGATGATTGTGGCGAACTGATCACTAATCTTAAGCTACAGAAGCTTTGCTACTATGCTCAGGGATTCAGTTTGGCTATTCGCAACGAGCCGCTGTTTGCCGACAGGATAGAGGCATGGAAGCATGGTCCTGTTATTCCTTCGTTGTGGCAGGAATATCGGGATTACGAATATAGACCTATAGATGTTCCGGAGGATGTCGACTTCGACTTATACAACCAAGACACGAAAGACCTTTTGGATGAAGTCTATAACGTGTACGGTCAGTTCTCCGCCTGGAAGCTTCGCGATATGAGCCACGAGGAACCGCCTTGGCGAGAAGCCAACGGTGGGGAGATTTCTATCGAGTCTATGAAGAAGTACTTCAAGACTCTCTTGAACTAGCTAGCCGTGTCTCATAACCGACTAAGACGACCTGAGCCTAACAAATCAACCAGACTCAGTACTCCACCAACAACACCGGACTTTGATCAGATGCCACCCTATTTCTCCCTACATCATATGGTAGATGGTTTTTGCGTTAACGATTGTGAGCCTGATGATCAAGCTGCTTTTGCTCGATCTCTACGCAAAAGAAGCCAGATGACATGGCAACAGATCAGGCAAGACAAACGCCATGGATTAGGTACCGAGAAGATTGCCCGGTCCTCTATGAAAGTACCTATCCCATCCGACATTACTGACGACGTTCAACTCTTGGCCATGAGATTCAATGGTGCTAAGGCAATGGTTGGATACCGCGAGGACAACATCTCCCACATAATCATATTAGACCCGAAGTTCAGAGCTTACGACCACGACTAGTCGCCTTTTTCATTTTTCATACCAACCCCACTATCTCTTCCACCTTCCAGATATGATTAGTCAACCCTGCCGCCATTGCTGGCGTCCTGTCGTAGTGGTTCCGCAGACTTTTGTGGGTCTTCACGCAGTTGTAGTACATAAAGAAGGGCCGGGGACTGTTACCCCCGGCCCTTATGGTTTACCTGTCGTGGCTCTTCTACTGGTCGAAGAACACCATAGCTTCAATTCTTTCCGGTTCGTTTGGTTCTCCGGGTTCTTCCGGAACGTGGTAGCATCCTACCATGTTAATTGTCGCCCTGTATAAAAAGGGCAAAAACAGCTTGCGGCGCCTGTTATAATGGCCTCGACCTCGGCACTATCGGAAGCCTTGTCGCGTGGTAGGGGTCGCGCCCCAGATACGAGGGATATAGGAGCGAACTGCCATGACTCTGCAAGAACAGAAGCACCTCAAGCACATTAGGAACATCTGTTATTGGATCTATATCGTCATGTTTGTGGCAGGACGAACGGCCATGATGCAACAGGATCGTGCCTTGGTAGCATGGGAGTGGTCTGTTGTTATCGGACTTACCGCGGTACAGGTTGCCATAGGGCTATATGGCAGCTATAACTGGATGAGGGCCAAGAGCCGCAATACTTGGCTCACATCCATCGGAATACTCGGCCCTATTGGTTGGCTTATCCTCATATTCTTCAAGGAAAAAACGGTGATCGTTGAAGTGCCTGACAAGAGTGGCCCCGCAATGCAGGTGCAGATGCGCAAGGCTACTCTTGTCTTCATGAGTCTCGCTCTGGGAGCAACCGTCTTTTACGGTGTTGCTATCACCGTGAATGCCTCGAATACAGCACAAACTCTTGCCGTGGCACAATCGGAATTGTCCGCCGCAAAGACAGAACTGAAATCTGTTCAAGGTGCTCATGCCTCTATGCAGGACGCCCTTTCTTCGGCTGAGCGGACACTTGCCTCAACACGGTCAGACTTTACGTCCGCGAGCCAAAGACTGTCGTCTACTCAGAATGAGTTGTTGGCTACCAAAAACAAATTGAATGACATGGACGCTAAACTCAAGCTCTACGAGGACACTATGGGTATTAGGATTTTTTCTGGCGTACAGCCTAGGGCTAGGGGTGCCGGACCAATTGAGCTCGTCAACAATCCCGTTGCCGTTGACCCGACTTGGCAGCAACTAGTTGCATTCCTGCGGGCGGACACTACAAACGCTAGAACATGGACGGAAGGCGTCTTCGTTTCAGGAGACTTTGCTGAGATGCTTCACAATAATGCCGAGGCGGCTGGAATCAGGGCCGCTCTAGCTGGTGTATATTTTGAGGGCAAGGTCATCGGCCACGGGTTCAACGCTTTCAAGACAGCGGACAGGGGATTGGTGTACGTAGAGCCGCAGTCGGACGCGATAGCATATGTGACTAAGGGGAAAGAGTATGGCACCGTGGGTTTGAGTCACGATCTCCGCTTTGATTACGGCTACTACGAAAGGGTGAAAGCTGACTGGAACTCTTATATCCAGCAATTGGAAGCATTCAACAGGGATGTTCAAGCATTCAACAGGGAAATCTCCGGGAAGGTCTACTACATAGGGACTAGGGAGTGGTTCCGAGTCAAGGAGTGGAAGAGTGACCTGGCAGCAAAAGAAAAGGCGCTCGTTGACCTACGAGCACAACTCGAACAAGTCCGCGAACCGATGGGCATCGTCAAGACAATCGAGATATACTGGTGAATGTGAGAGCAATCAGCGTCGGGCTTGTATCAAAATGTTGCCGACGACGAGGGCCGTGTCTCTTGGCAATGGAAGGTGAGCAGCCGCACAACCCCAGGAACATGGCGCATTGTCGTGACTGCCACCAAGGACGGCCAGACAGTTTACAAGACGACTTACTTCACGGTTGAATGAAGACCGTGCACTTTCAAGCGAAAGCTGGTAGTCTTCTAACCAAGTTCTAACGCCCTGATTAGACCGCCCTGCACCAGGCCATCCCTCGCAAAGCTAACAGGGGGTCGGTTGTTGCCCTGACTCACCTATATCAGCCCATGTCGACCCAGTCCATGAGGGATTCGTAAACAGCTGGCCGTCGGTTCGATTCCGACCGCTGGCTCCAGTCCCCAATCATATCTGCGCTAGATACAGCGGCAACCCATGCAAACACTGCCGTTGTCATGTCAGAAAGTCTGTTGCGTGGCAAATTCGTGGCAAATGACACCCTGAGCACTTGGCGCCGTGGCATATCGGAAAGGCAGCATTCGAGCCGCTCTTTGGACTGGCAGTGCCACGCCTCCACGACCTTCGCTGCTACCAGCAGGTAGTCGATATGCCAATGGAGACGCTTGTCCTCTCTGAAGTGCCTACCGACCCTGCTGCCCAAGCCGCCGAGGGCGCTGCCGCAGAAGACGTAGAACCCGGATGGGAAATCAGCTACTCCGAGCTTGCCTATCTGGATTTGAGATTTCCTGTTCAGGCAGGCGACCAGTAGGTATGAGCCGAGGCAGCCCTTCATGGCAACAGCCTACACCCTCAACAAGGCGACGAGGCAGCGCATGACTGGCGATGAAATCGACAGATATGCCCGGGCATTGCTGTATTGGTCGACGTGACCTTCACCTGCCCTCGAAAGAAACCCCAAGAGAATGGCAATCCCGCGATTCTTCAATTATTCATTTTCGGCCAGAATTCAAGGTCTGAACCAATGCCAGCGCAGTCAATCTGTCAATGGTAAGTTCGGAACCCTGCTACAGCCCCTCCACTGACAATGATCCCGTCAGAGCGCGGGACGCGCGTCTCAAAGCGGACCGCCAATGCAAGCGGGTGGCGGCGGAGACCGCACAAATACAATCCTTTTGCTGTCCGGCGACCAGGCGGGGTCGTCATCCCAAGCTGCACCGCTAGTAAGTTGGATCCGGTTGGTGCCGTACTGGTCCATCACCCAAATATTGCCGTCTAGCGAAAACGCAATCTTTGTCCCGTCCGGGGGAACTGCCGGCTGGTCCCCCTTACCGAGGTTTTTCAGGCCACTGCCATCGGCATTCATCAGGTAGATCTCGCGTGGAGTGCTCTTAAAAGAAGCAAGAACTAGTCGGTTATTGTCTGGAAACCATGCATGAAGCGACCCCGGACCCGTAGAACCTGCAGAGAATGTCCTCGTATTCCCAATGAGGACTTGCCCTGTACCGTCAACCAGTTTGACATAGATATCGGAATAACCGGTTTCGTTTCGATACACGCTAACAATCCGTTTCTTCCCGTCGGGAGACATCCCGAACCCCATGTATGGCTCTGTCAGGCGGTCAACCTGTCTGGTTTCGCTACCGTCCGAATTCATCACAATCATAAGCCCACCGACAACCTCGAAGGCGAGCCGTTTGCCGTCCCGCGACCAAAAGGGCCCACCCAAAACGCTAGCCTCGGGATTGGCCGTCGTACTGCTGGGGAGGCTGCGCACACTAGTCCCGTCTGCATTCATGACACCTATTGTTGGTGTGGTTGTATGCATGGGCCATTTGAATGCAATTGCGGAACCGTCCGGCGACCAGGTCGGGCTGCGACCTTTCACTCCCAATCCGGTAAGACTGCTACCATCTGCATTTATTACCCAAAGCTCTGAACCGGAGCCACCGCCAGAGGCTGACAATGTGAAAAAGGAAGCAAGCAGGACCAGGCCCAGTACCAAGAAACGAAAACGGCGCTTCTCGTTGCTCTGGCTGGTAGCACGAGGTTCAGCTGCACGTTGTGGTCTGTTTGCGCAAGCGCTCATGTTCTGCTCGTGGCCGCAATACTAGACCAGCGCCACAGTCATGTCAACCATAGAGGGCCACTGTAAGCCGGCGTTCTGACTGAAATCACTGGCCGCAAACGCGGTAAGGCTTACGGGGCCAAGAAAGTCTGAAGGCATTGGACGGAGAGGCAGTCGGCCAATAAACAATCGGTCAAGCCGATATCAAACTTTATTGATCAGAGATCTTCACCCTTTCAAGGCGGGGCACCGATGGCTCCCGTCACAGAATGGCTTGTTGGCGCTTCTGCCGCAACGGCAGAGGGTAACCCGGTTGCGCGTTTCGTAGGCTGTGCCCTCGGCGCTTTCGATTCTTACATTGCCACGGACCCAGATGGGACCGTGTTCCCCGGCGGCAGGACCTTCGACTATTCCAATCGACGGTTCAAACCTCGGCTCAATAGCCTCTCCTTCCGTGTCCCACGCCACGAGGCGGCCGGAGGGACAATCACATGCCTCCTCGATGGCCTTCTTCCTAGCTTCGGGGTCGGCTGAACCCTTCGTCAAATTCCACACTCCGCCGGACCTATCACAAAACCCGGCATGCGCACAAAGCGGGCGCTTATCTGTGAGCTGCAATGCAGGACCTTCGATGAGATCAGCTTGCTCCAGGTAGAGCTCATGGTCAGCCGTCTCAGTCCCATCAAAGCCTGAGGTCGAATGTGTGCTGTCGCAAAACGGTCGGGCCTTGGACCGTCCGCAGCGACAGAGGGAGTAGTTCTCCTGTGTGAGATATCTCTGCTCTTCCCGCCAGCCGTGACGCTGCCCTTCGGCGTCGAGACAGATTACCTGGTCCGTCAGTGGGATGGAACCGGATATTAAGTAAGGGCCATTCTTGGTCACTTTGATCTTATGCAGCCGCTTCTCACGTGTGCTGCGGGTTATTCTGTGCTTGGCCATAGTCTCCTCTAACAGCGTAAATAACGACCCGGCCATGTGCACCGAGTTCGTTCGGAGTCGAGAAATGGAATCCTACCACCGACCGCTGCTATCCGATCACAACATCTGTATCAACGGGTGATTCATTGAACCATTGCCCGTAGGCGCCATATGAAAGCGATCATATCTCTCGCGGGAAATGAAGCGCAAAGATATGGCTAAGGCACTGACCTTGTTTCCGCCCCTTAATATCATGCTACCACTCTCAGCTTGGGGCAGGCACAATGAGCACGTGATCTCCCTCTGCTGCTCTGCGGTTCCCTATTTGGCTTTGGGTTAGTGAGGCTGAGCTTTTTCAAGTTCGGGCGTTTGAGACACTTTCGCCCGGCGGAGACGGCGGCTGAAGGAAAACCATACGGCTAAGGCGGCCATGCCACAGGCAAGGCCGATGGTCAGCCATCTCAAGACCGGCACGTGAAGGTAGCTTGTTCCCTGTCCAAAGGCCACACCCACCCCCGCCAACACAGAATCCCAGGCGATTGTGTGAAGCACTACTCCCAGGGCGAAGCCAGGGAAAGGCATGTGCAATGCCCCGGACGCCACAGTCGTCGGCACCAGCATGCCCGGGGTCATCCTACCGGCGGCGACAGCGAATGGGGTACGTCGCCCGATCTTCGCCCGCACCCGTTCAATACTGCCGATCCGTGGTACGCGTTTCTGGATGAAGGCAGTCAGGCGATTGCCTGTCAGGCGGATCAGCCAGTACAGGACAGATGCGCCCACCTGCCTGCCCATAACGAGTACGAATGCGACAGGTATGATGTCGGGCAGCGAAACCGTCCCCTGCACGACCTGGTAGCCGATGAAAACGAGCGTTCCCTGTACGACAAAGGGAAATGGTATTCCGGCCTCGCCAAGTACTAGCACGGCAGCCAGGGCACCCAGCGCAACCAGGTTACCCTGGCCTAAAGTCGCGATCGCATTAGAGAAGAAGGCGGTATATCCATCCAACTACACATGGTCTCCCACGTTCAATACGGGCCTGACCGCTCGGGACGAGATGTCAGGGAAACGGCTCCGGAACAGGACAAGGGGCCGGGGAAAGCCTTTGTCAGACAGGTGGGCGCCCTACACCTTATCCGTCCGCCCTTGCGAGAACCGGCACGGGAACCGGTTTCTTGTGTCCCAGGAAATCTTTAAGTAGCTTCGAAAACTCCCCCACATGCTGGCGGTGGACATTGTGCCCACAATCGCCCAAAACATGCACACGGCAGTTAGGTATGAGCTTGCCGGCATCGTAGGCATGTGTTACGGGCACGATGTTGTCCCTGGCTCCCCACACAACCATGGTAGGCATCATCAACTCGCCCAATCGGTCACGCAAAACGACTACCTGTCCTTGTCGGGTTATTATCTTTTTGCTCATGCTCAAGGTGGTGCGTGTAAACAGGTCCAGAAACCTAATCGGGATGGTAAGGGCGCGTAGCCCCTTTCTCAGAGCACCGAGAAGTGCAAACATTGGCTCGCCTACAACCGCATAGAAGATCGGAGAGCAGAATATGCGGGCCCAGAGCGCGAAGCCCTTGCCGAGTCCCATGCTGCTTACCAGGACCAGGCTGCTAACCCTTTTCGGGCGTTGAAGTGCGTATTGAAGCGCTATGCAGCCACCAAGCGAATGTCCCAACAAATGAAACTGCTGGAGACCCAGGAATTGCGAAAAACGGTCAACAAACGTGACGAAGTCGGAGTAGTCGAACTCATCTCGCAGCGGCTGGCTGTCCCCGATGCCGGGAAGGTCGGGTACAAATACCTTGTGATGTTTCGCCAGTTCTGGAATATTATGTCGCCATTTATCAGAACCGGCACCCCCGCCATGTATGACCAGGAGAGGGCTTCCGTGTCCCGCTACCAGGTAGTGTACATATCTTCCATCCAGCCTTATCCTCTTGCGCCGGATATATGCAGGCATTACTTCTCCTCGCCGGAAAACGCATGGTTTATCACCTCGACACCGGAAGACCGTGGGCTTTTAGGCTCTCACTCCAGTGCATTCCCGCGACGCTCGCATGCGTCTAATAACCTACCATAAAAGATTACGTCTGCCAATTCCTAGTATTACGAGGGTATTACAGAGACGGCGGCAGGCCCCTCGGCTCCAAAGGTAAACTACGCTTACCGGGGCATTACACGCCACGCACCGCTTTTGAACCAATTGTGGTCGCAGATTTGCCGCACGGTAGACAAGGCGTTTCAGGTCGGCTAATATGGAGCCAAGCATGGAGTCAAACAGCCATCCATCGTGTGCTCCACCCGTGCTGGCAGTTGATATCGGCGGCACCAAGATACTCACAGCCCTGGTGTCCACAAATGGTGATATCATCGCGCGTGATTACGCTTCGACGCCTTCCCAGAAAAGCGCCGAAGCAGTTGTGCAGCAAGTGGCCGAGGCCGCAGAGCGTGTCATGGGAAAGACAAGAGGACGCGTTGGCCAGCCTTCCGCTGTGGCCGCGGCAGTCGCCGGTCTAATAGAAATCAGGAACGGAGTCGTCACCACATCTCCAAATCTCCCGATGTTCCATGACACCCCCGCAAGATCTATGCTGGAGGAGAGACTCGGCCTCAAGGCTTTCTTGCTCAATGATGCCACGGCAGCGACATGGGGAGAGTACCGTTTGGGCGCAGGGCGAGGCACCAAGGACCTGATATTCATAACCGTCAGCACAGGCATTGGCGGGGGCATAGTAATGGATGGAAGGTTGTGCCAGGGGACTTGCGGCGCTGCGGGTGAGGTTGGTCACATGATCGTGTGCGACGGCGGGCCGGAGTGCTCGTGCGGCAACCGAGGCTGCCTTGAGGCATTGGCCTCGGGGACTGCTATTGCACGCGAGGCGCAGGAGCATGTCGCAAGGGGAGCGGAGACCTCTATCTCCAGGCTTGCGGGCAGGAGGCCGATTACCGCCGAGGTTGTCGCAACGGCGGCAAAGGCCGGAGACGCGATCGCTCAGCAGGTGATTTCAAGGGCGGCGTACTACCTCGGAATAGGCCTGATGAACCTGGTACACATATTCAACCCTGATATGATAGTCATCGGCGGAGGCGTATCGCAAATGGGTGAGATGCTGTTGGAACCTGCACGGAGCGTTGTGCAAGATAAGGCGTTCAGGCTTCCGTCCGGGTCGGTCCGGATTGTGCCAGCGAAGATGGGAATCAATGCGGGCATCGTTGGTGCCGCATTGTATGCGTTCGAATCTGCCACCAACGGCATGGCACAATAAAGCATGAATAGCAGCCATGCGCCGCCATCCGACCAGCACCGCATGTTCCTCGGGCTCGCCATCCACAACCATCAACCAGTAGGTAACTTCCCGACAGTATTCGCCATGGCCTATGAAAAGGCCTATTCGCCGATGGTCGAGGCTCTGGAACGTCACCCCAGAGTACGGCTTTCGATGCACTACAGCGGGCCACTTCTCGATTGGCTGAGGTCACATAGGCCTGACTTCATTCACCGGGTGGCAGCGCTAGCAGGCCGCGGCCAGATAGAAATAGTCGGTGGTGCATATTATGAGCCGATATTGCCCAGCATACCCGACGCCGACAGGGTGGGCCAGACAGCGTTGATGGCCGATGTCTGCGAGCGGGAATTCGGGCAGAGACCAGCCGGGTTCTGGCTTGCCGAACGAGTCTGGGAGCCTGACCTGCCACGGGCACTATTCCAGTGTGGAGTGCAGTGGACGATAGTGGATGATTCTCATTTCAAGATGGTCGGGTTGGATGATGAGGACCTGTTCGGGTATTACCTGACAGAAGACCAGGGGTTCCCGGTGAAAGTGTATGCTACCAGCAAGTTCTTGCGATATTCCGTCCCCTTCCGACCGGTAGAACAGGTCATAGGTTTTTTGCGTGCCCATGCCTCAGAGGGAAGGCATCCGATCGCTGTGATGGGCGACGACGGCGAGAAGTTCGGCTTATGGCCGCATACTTATGACCATTGCTGGGGACCTGACGGATGGGTCGAAAAGCTGCTCGTAGCCCTGGAAGGAAACCAGGAGTGGCTACAGACGAAGCCACTAGGCGAGTTCGCGCGACAGTACACGCCGCTCGGACGCATCTATCTTCCCTCCGCCTCATACGACGAAATGCTGGAGTGGTCTCTTCCAACTGCTAGTTCCAAGGAGTTTGTTGATGTCAAGCGCCGGATGGAGGCGGAAGGCAAAAACGACGTCCTACCGTACATGAGAGCCGGATATTGGCGCAATTTTCTGGTGAAATATCCCGAGGCCAACTGGATGCACAAGAAGATGCTGCGGGTACACGGCAAGGTGTATCGGGCCCCCTTTGTCGATGGAGCCAGGCCCGGCATAGAGGAATTGTGGAAAGCGCAGTGCAACTGTCCTTACTGGCACGGCGTTTTCGGCGGGCTTTACCTGAGCGATATTCGCGCCGCGACCTATCAGCATCTGCTCACGGCAGAACAGCAGGCGGACAATGCGATGCATGCGGGGCGCACGCGATTGGGCTGGGAACAAGCAGATTTTGATATGGATGGGCATGACGAGCTGTTAGTGGATGGGACGGACCTCAGTCTATATTTTACGCCTCACCACGGAGGAAGCCTGGCCGAATGGGACCTGCGCGACCCGCCCTTCAATGTACTGTGCACAATAGCCAGGAGGCCTGAGGCATACCATCGGGAGCTAGCCCAGGCGGAGCGTCAGCCTGCGGGAACTCAGACTATACACGCGGGCATACAACTGAAAGACCCACGGGCGGCCAGGCTTCTCGCATATGACAAATATCCCAGATACAGCATGGTCGACCATTTTCTGAAGCCTGCCGTGAACCTGAACAACTTCGCTGCGTGCGACTATGAGGACATGGGAGCCTTTGCGGGCCATCCGTATGAGACGAAGGTCGAAGGCGTCGGCTCAAAGCTGACCCTGACTTTCAAGCGGACTGCCGACCTGCACTACGAGGAAAGCGCCGTGCCCTTTGAAGTGTCCAGGACTGTAGTGCTTGAGACCGGGCAGCGAGTTTTAAATATCGTTTACCGGATCAGGAACCTGGGGAACAAGGTCGTGTCGGCGGTTTTCGGCGTCGAGTGGAATATCAATCTGCTTGGAGGTGGACACAACGACCAGGCGTACTACGAAGTGCCCGGCCTCAGCCTCGATGACTGGCGCCTGGACTCCACAGGTGAACTGCCGAAGCTAGCACACATAATAATGGGCAATAGGTATCTGGGTATCAGGCTGCACCTGGAGGTCCGGCCTGAAGCCGAGGTATGGCGCTTCCCGGTGGAAACGGCGACAAACTCCGAGGCTGGCGTCGAAGGCCTTTATCAGGCCAGTTGTGTGCTCGTCAGAATTCCGTTTACGCTGGCACCGCAGCAGGAAACGAGCACCGGTATGATTTGGTCACAGGAGCCAGCACAAAGGGATTGATCCCAACGCAGTGGTGACGCGCAGGACTATCTGTATCAGCAGGACTATCTGTATCAGTTGTTGGAAAGTAGCGTACAGCTTACCTGCCGGCTGTCTTGCCAGCCCGTTTCAAGAGCCAATATTCCAGGCTGTCGGCAAGCGCAAGCCATGACGCCTCGATGATGTTGGTAGAGGAGCCGACGGTGTGCCATCGCTCTTCGCCGTCGGTTGATTCAATAAGGACACGTACGCGGGAGCCTGTCCCCGAGGTCTCATCAAGTATGCGAACCTTATAATCCAGGAGCTTGACGGATGTCAGCTCCGGGTAGAACTCGACAAGGGCCTTACGCAGGGCGCGGTCAAGGGCGTTCACGGGGCCATCTCCCTCGGCGGCAGTGTGCATAACCTTAGAATCAACGCGGACCTTGACCGTGGCCTCAGCAAGCATGTCTTGCTGGGAACCTTCCGACGGGCGTCTCCTGGTCTCTACCACGATCATGAAGTCCACCAGCTCGAAGGGCGATTTATACCTCGGCTGAGCCCGCCGCAACAGCAGCTCGAAAGAGGCTTCAGCCCCGTCGTACTGAAAACCATGGCTCTCAAGGTCCTTTATCCTTTTCAGTATGGCCTGAGTCTGCCTTGTGTCGGGTGGGAGAAGTCCTATCTCTCTGGCCTTATATATGATGTTCTGCTTGCCCGACAATTCGGATACGACTACCCTGGGTCGGTTGCCTACCAGGGCCGGGTCAATGTGCTGGTAACTCTCACCGCACTTCATGACGCCCGAAACATGCAGTCCAGCCTTGTGTGTGAATGCGCTTAGCCCCACATATGGAAGGTGTGCATCCGGCGGCATGTTGGCCACCTCACTTATATAGCGCGAAACGTCCGCCAGACGCGCCAGTTCGGTGTCGCCGATACAATCAATTCCCATCTTGAGCTTCAATGCGGGTATAATCGAGCACAGATTCGCATTGCCACACCGCTCCCCGTAGCCGTTGATCGTCCCCTGTAAATGGCTGGCACCAGCCCTGACAGCCGCGAGTGTGTTGGCGACGGCCAGTTCAGCATCGTTGTGAGCGTGTATGCCTACGGCCGTCCTGCACACAGCGCACGCACCTTTTACACCCTCGACTATGGCGGTTGGCAGGCTGCCACCATTCGTGTCGCACAGTACGACTGCCTCGGCCCCGGCTTCGCAAGCGGCCTTGACCACGGCGAGCGCGTAATCGTGATTAGCCTTGTAGCCATCGAAGTAGTGTTCCGCGTCGAAAAACACATGCATACCCTGTGACTTCAGATACTGGATAGATTCTGAAACCATACACAGGTTTTCGTCCAGCCCTGTCTCCAGCACCTGGGTGACCTGCAGGTCCCAACTCTTCCCTACCAGTGTGGCATACTTCGTTCCTGCCGAAAGCAGGGCGAAAAGGTTGGCGTCACCGTCTGGCGCCGCACAGGGTTTCCTGGTGCTTCCGAATGCTACCAGTGATGCCCGTGACAGAGACAGGCCGCTACGTGCGCGGTGAAAGAACTCGGTATCCTTCGGGTTTGCGCCTGGCCAACCCCCCTCGATGAAGTGGACTCCCAGTTCGTCCAGCTTCGCGGCGACCTTGAGCTTGTCTTCCACCGAGAAGGAGATGCCCTCCCGCTGGGCGCCATCTCTCAAGGTCGTATCATACAGGACTACTCGATCCAATTCATTGCTCCAGCTTGCGTGCTATTAATTGTCCCATCTCATTGGTACTGACCTTTGTCTTACCTTCACTCATGATATCGTAGGTGCGGTACCCTTCGTCCAACGCCGCGAGGACTGCGGCCTCAATGGCACTTGCCCCATCCGCGAGGCCCAGCGAGTAGCGCAGCATCATGGCCGTGCTAAGAATAGTGGCAATAGGGTTAGCCATGTTCATGCCTGCTCGCCGCGGCGCACTGCCGTGTATTGGCTCGTACATGCCAAAGGCTTTCGCGCCGTTGGATGGTATTCCCGCCAGGCTCGCTGAGGGCAACATACCCATCGAGCCGGCCAGCATCGATGCCTCATCGGTCAGGATATCGCCAAAGGTATTCTCCGTCACGAGTACATCCAGATCGGACGGCTTTTGTATCAGCCGCATGGCACAGGAATCAACCAGCATATTCTCTACTGCAACGTCCGGGTATTGTGGCGCCAGCTCAGCGACCACCTGGCGCCACAGCCGGGATGTTTCCAGCACATTAGCTTTGTCAACGGAAATCAGCTTCTTGCGGCGGCCCCGGGCTACCTCAAACCCGACTTTGGCTATTCGCTCAACCTCCCAATCGGCGTAGGCCATCGTGTCGACGGCCCGCCGTCCCCTGGTGGTGCGCCACTGCCTCTTCGGCCGGCCAAAGTACAGGCCTCCGGTCAGTTCCCGCACGACCACCAGGTCGACGCCCCTAACGGTATCCGGCTTAAGGCAGGTGGAATCAACCAGCATAGGCAGGACTTTTACGGGGCGGAGGTTGGCGAAAAGGTCAAAGGCTTTTCGTATACCCAGGAGCCCGTCCTCAGGCCGCACCTTCGCTCGCGGGTCGTCCCACTTGGGTCCTCCAACCGCGCCCAGCAAGATCGCATCGCATTTTCGGCACATATCTATCGTTTCCTGGTTGAGCGCGACACCATACTCATCGATGGCGACGCCGCCGATCAGGCCATGATGGAAATCAAATACGTGCCCGAACCTCTTGCCTGCAGCTTCAAGCACACGCAGCCCCTCCGCCACGACCTCCGGCCCCACACCATCGCCGGGCAGAACGGCTATATCAAACTTCATTTTGCCTCCCTGTAGTATGCGCCCAGTCCTCGGCTCGCGACCCTTACCTTACCGGGCTCTTGCCAGCTTCTTCTTTGTCTGGCTTACCAGCCCACCGGACTTAATTATGTCGAGTAAGAACTCGGGATATGGGCTGGCACGATATTTCTTCCCCGTGGTGACGTTCGTTATCTCCCCTGAGGTGAGATCAACCTCAATTATGTCTCCGGTACTGCAACCAGCGGCGGCCTCTGGGCATTCGAGAAGTGGCAGCCCGATGTTGATGGCATTGCGGAAGAAGATACGCGCGAAGCTGCCTGCGACGACGCAGGATATCCCAGACGCCTTGATGGCTACCGGGGCATGCTCTCGCGAAGAGCCGCAGCCGAAGTTCGCCTCGGCTACTATTATGTCACCCGGTTTGACCCGGCGCACAAAGCCGGTATCTATATCTTCCATGCAATGCTTCGCCAGTTCTTGGGCATCGGATACGTTCAGGTATCGTGCCGGTATGATGGCATCCGTATCGACATTCGATCCGTACTTGTGTGCAGTACCTCGTAGTTTCACCCTGCAACCTCCTGTGGACTGGCGATGCGGCCCGCGACGGCGCTGGCCGCAGCTACGGCTGGCCCGGCCAGGTATACCTCCGATTTGGTGCTGCCCATCCGGCCCACAAAGTTGCGGTTGGTTGTCGATAGACACCTCTCGCCCGCGGCCAGTATGCCCATGTAGCCACCAAGGCACGGTCCGCATGTCGGCGTGCTGACTGCGGCGCCGGCCTCGATGAAGCGTTCAATTATACCCTCGTGCATCGCCTGGCGGTACACCGTCTGTGTCCCCGGGAGCACGATACAGCGCAGGCGCGGGTGCACCTTTTTGCCGTTCAAGACCTGTGCCGCGACCCTCAGGTCCTCCAGGCGCCCGTTGGTGCAGCTTCCGATAACCACCTGGTCGAGGCCTACTGTCCCTGCCTGGCTTACCGGCTTTACTTTTGATGGCAACGATGGAAAAGCGACCTGCGGCTCAAGGTTGGATACGTCTAACTCGATGGTCTGTGAGTAGCGGGCGTCGGGGTCGGGGTCAAACACTTTGTATGGTCTTTTTGCCCTGTCCTTCACATACTCCAAAGTCTTCTTGTCCGCACGAAACAGACCCGCCTTGCCGCCGGCTTCTATAGCCATGTTCGCCATTGTGAACCGGCCGTCCATGGACAGTTCGCTAATAGCCTCTCCGGTGAACTCCATCGAGGCGTAGAGTGCGCCATCCACACCAATTCGGCCGATAGTGTGAAGTATGAGGTCCTTCCCACCTACCCAGGGTCTCAACTTGCCGGAGTACACGAACTGGATTGCAGCAGGAACTTTCATCCATATTTCGCCCGTAGCCATAGCCACGGCGATATCCGTGGAGCCCATGCCGGTGGCAAAGGCTGACAGAGCCCCATATGTACAAGTATGTGAGTCTGCGCCAACGACCACGTCGCCGGGGACTACGAGTCCCTGCTCCGGAAGCAGCACGTGCTCGATGCCGGCTCGCCCGACCTCGAAGTAGACCAGGAGTTGCTCCAGTGCGAACTCCCGCATCAGCTTACATTGCTCCGCGGACGGGATGTCCTTGTTAGGCGCGAAATGGTCGGGAACCATGACCACGCGCTGCGGGTCGAAGACGCTCTTCGTTCCGAGATTGCGGAACTCCTTTATGGCAAGCGGTGCCGTGATGTCGTTGGCCAGTATAAGGTCAACCTTGACGTTGATGAACTCTCCAGGAGTCACGGACTTTCTCCCGCAATGTGCCGCCAATATCTTTTCGGTGAGATTCATATTCAACCCCTAAATCCGGGATGGGCCATCAGGATCAACAGGCACAGGGCAGCGGCGACTGCGGACAAAACATACATGCCGAGCGCCGCGGCCATGCCGATGGCAGCCACGGTCCATATGCTCGCCGCTGTCGTGATACCAACCACGATGTTTTCCCTCTGCTCACGGATTATGGCGCCCGCTCCTATGAATCCAATGCCCGTCACGACCCCCGCAGCAACCCGGGACGGGTCGGCGCCTGTCCCGGAAGCCATGCGTGGACACAATAGTCAGGAGTGCCACGCTCATGCACACCAGGGCATGTGTTCGAAACCCGGCCGGTTTCCCCTGGCGCGCTCACGCTCAATACCGATAACCGCGCCCAGTACTGCGGCAAGTACCAGCCTGCCGATAACCTCCCAACCGATGCCGGCCACTAATGTCTAGGCCCTGCCTTTAGATTGTAGGAGGCGGTTAAGTGCATTCATGTAAGCCTTGGCGGAGGCGACGATCACATCTGTAGACGCGCCACGACCGGAGTAGGTTATCCCGTCGCTCTCTATACGAATCAGGACCTCGCCTATGGCGTCGATGCCCTCGGTAACACTCTTGACACTGAACTCGGTGAGGTTGTTGGGCACTTTGACGATACGATTGATGGCCTTATATACCGCGTCTACTGGTCCGGTGCCCAGCGCGGCATCGGCCAGTGCCTGTCCATCTGGCCCGATCAGCCTCACGGTAGCTGTGGGTATGCTATGGTCACCGCACGAGACTTCGATGTGGTCAAGGTGATAAGCTTCAGCGACGCTGTGCCGCTCTTGGGCGACTATTGACTCTATATCGCGGTCGTTGACCTCTTTTTTCTTGGCCGCGACCTCTTTAAATGCCTGGAAAGCCCGGTTCAGCGCATCTTCGCCCAGCGTGTAACCCAGCTCCGCTAGCCTTTCCTGAAAGCCATGCTTACCGCTTAGCTTCCCCAACACCAGGCTGCTGCCCGGTATGCCTATCTCCCGCGGGTCCATGATCTCGTATGTTATGGCCTTCTTGATCACACCGTCCTGATGTATGCCCGACTGATGGCGGAAGGCGTTGGCCCCGACAATGGCCTTGTTCGGTTGCACCAGGAAACCCGTGAGTTCACTGACCATTCGGCTCGTCTTGTATATCTGTCGCGCGTTGACCGCCGTCTCAACGTCATACAGGTCCTTTCTCGTCTTGATGGCCATGACGATCTCTTCCAAAGAGGCATTGCCGGCCCGCTCTCCGATACCGTTGATGGTGCACTCGACCTGTCGTGCGCCGCAGCGCACGGCCTCCAGACTGTTGGCCACCGCGAGTCCAAGGTCATTGTGGCAATGGACGCTGATAACGGCCTTGCTGATGTTAGGCACATTGCTGCAGATGCCTGATATGAGCTTCCCAAATTCGGCGGGGATGGCATATCCCACAGTATCAGGTATATTGACCGTCGTGGCTCCGGCGTCTATTACCGCCTGGAGTATGCGGTACAGGTAGGACGGCTCCGTGCGGCTGGCATCCATAGGGGAAAACTCAATGTCGTTGCAGTACTGCTTCGCCCTGGCCACCATCTCCTGTGCCGAATCCAGGATTTCGTCCCTGCTCTTCTTCAATTGGTACATCAGATGAATATCGGACGCTGACAGGAAGACGTGTATGCGCGGATGGGCAGCCTTCTTCACTGCTTCCCACGCCTGGTCTACAGCGTTGGCATGGGCATGAGTAAGGGCACAAATGGCCGGCCGTCGCACTTCCTGTGCTATGGACCTGACAGCATCCAGTTCGGTCGCTGAGTTGGCAGGAAAACCGGCCTCTATGACATCTACGCCAAGGGCATCAAGCTGGCGCGCGATGTCCAACTTCTCATGGAAGTTCAGCACGCCACCAGCTGCCTGCTCTCCATCCCTTAGCGTAGTATCAAAGACTATGACTCGGTCCATATTTCTCCTCCAGCCCCAGACTCTTTATAGGCAAGCTATGATGGCTTGCCTTGCTTGAGCCATGGCATCATGTCTCTTAGCCGCTTGCCGACTTCCTCGATCTGGTGCCCGGCGTCTCGCCGCTTCATGGCGTTGAATCCAGGTCGTCCTGCCTGGTTTTCCAGTATCCACTCCCGGGCAAATGAGCCATTTTGGATCTCGCCTAAAATAGACTTCATTTCTTTCTTCGCTGCATCGCCAATCACCCTGGGACCTCTGGTATAGTCTCCGTATTCCGCCGTATCGCTCACGGAGTAGCGCATGTAGTTGAGGCCTCCCTGGTACATAAGGTCAACGATCAGCTTTAGCTCGTGGAAGCACTCAAAGTATGCGATTTCGGGCTGGTATCCCGCTGCTACAAGGGTTTCAAAACCTGCCTTAACGAGTGCAGATGCGCCGCCGCAGAGGACGGCCTGTTCGCCGAACAGGTCGGTCTCAGTCTCCTCCATGAACGTCGTCTCAAGTATACCTGCCCTGGCACAGCCGATGCCTTTCCCGTAGGCAAGGGCCATTTCCTTTGCTTTGCCGGATGCATTCTGATGGATCGCAATAAGAGCAGGCGGGCCACCACCTTCAGTGTACACACGGCGCAGCATGTGTCCGGGGCACTTCGGGGCGATCATGCTGACATCTACGCTTGCCGGGGGCACTATCTGGCCGTAGTGAATGTTGAATCCATGTGCAAACATCAATGTCTTGCCGGGTCCCATTTGCTTCTCAATAGACTCTTTGTAGACCGATGCCTGAAGAGTGTCCGGGACCAGCATCATAATAATATCGGCAATCCGAGCGGCCTCTGATACCTGTACGACCTTGAGGCCGGCCTTCTTTGCCTGCTCCCAGCCAGTGCCGCCTACCTTTGAGGCAACGACGACCTGACATCCGCTGTCCCTGAGGTTGAGTGCATGGGCGTGGCCCTGGCTGCCGTAGCCGATTATGCCAATAGTCTTACCCTTCAACAAACCCAGATCGGCATCCTTCTCGTAGTAGATCTTTGTCATTATTCCTCCGTTCAAAAGTAGTCTTGCAACCCCGCGGCGCCCCACCTTGCGGGGACTATTCCTTTTCCTACCCTGCTACAACCCTGTCCACCTTGAACTTTCCTTGCCTGCTGAGAACTCCATAGTGCACCAACTCAACATCGGTCTCAACACCCAATGACCGGGCGATCTCAGACCCCAACCTTTTACGCAGGCTGGCAGACGGCGTCTCGTCCATGCCACATTCAACTCGTATCCTCAGGCATTCCTGCGTACCCGTGTGGTCCTTGATCAATTGAAACTCTCCGTCGCACTCCGTATGTGTCAGAAGGATCTCCTCAACGTCGCGAGGGAACACATAGGCATTTTTCACTTTGACAAGGTCAGACAGGTTACCTTTGATTCTTGTAATCATGGAGAAGTTCCTGCCACAGGTACAGCGGCCATGACCCATTGCTGTTGCGACATCGCCTGTCCTGTAGCGGATCAACGGCATAGCATCTCTCCACATCGGCGTCACGACAAGCTCTCCCACCTGGCCGGGCTGGACCGGTTGCTGGGTTTCTATGTCCAGTAGTTCCAACACGTAGAGGTCTTCCCAAACATGCATACCGTTTCTGGCGCTGCATTCGGCGGCGGGGTGTCCCACCTCAGCTGACCCATAGAGGTCGCAAAACATGGCGCCGAGGTTGGCTTCCATCCGCCTGCGGTAAGTCTGGGACCAACTTTCCCCGACGAGTATTACGAGCTTGACTCCGAGGCTTTTCAGGTCGATGCCTAACTCTCTGGTCCGTTGCACCAGGCGCGACAATCGACCGGGTGCGGCGATGATGACGGTAACCCTGAGCTGCTCCAGTTGTTTTACCTGGTTGTCCTGGTCCAGCGAGACGGACGTGAATGGCACGAGCCTGGCTCCTGTAGCCGTGAGGCCTTCGATGAAGTACGGCATGGGAATGCAGGAAATTATGACGTCGTCGCGGTCGATCGCCCAGAATGCGGCGAGGCGTGCGAACTGCGCCTTCCACCTGTCCAGGTCAGCATTGCTAAACAACGTTGTCTTCAGCGTTCCTGCCGGACCAGGACTCGTGAGCACACAGGTAACGCGCTCGTGGGGAATGGCTAGAAAATCAGTGGCCTGGTGCTGTCCCTGAAATCTGGTCGGAGGTATTCGCGACAGGTCTTCGGCGCTCTTGACGTCCGCAGGCCTTAGCTTCAAGCTATCCATCAATCTGCGATAGTATGCGGAACCGCGATATGCTTGCTCTACGCACGCAGCCAATCGCTCGTCCTGTGTCTTGCGAATCGTGGACAGAGGAGCGGTATCGAACTCAGCGATCCCCGCCATAGGTTCCTGGGCTATTGATGCCCGCCAGTTCATCTGAAACATATCGGTACGTCAACAGAGAAGCCAGTATGCCGCTACCTCTGGCGCCCCGTTGCCGCTTCTTCCTCGGCCTTTATTGACCCGATTGTGCCTCCGCGAGTCATGGCAACACGGCCAGTGCGCGCTACCTCCCTTATCCCGTAGCTGCGCAACAGATTAAGCAATGAGTCAATCTTGTCTTCATCGCCTGTGACTTCGATCACCAGCGTGTTGGAGCCGACGTCAATGATCGCTCCCCGGAAAATGTTGACCATCTGGACTATCTCGGCTCGGGTCGCTGTCGTAGCCTTGACCCGCACCAAGGCAAGTTCCCGCGACACCATATCGTCTCCGGTGATATCAATTATCTTCACCACATCGACGATCTTGTCCAGTTGCTTGCGCACCTGTTCGACAGTAGCATTGTCACCGATGACTACTATAGTCATCCGGGACAGCTTCGGGTCGTCTGTGCGCCCGACTGCGATGCTCTCAATATTGAACCCACGACGCCGAAACAGGCTGGCAACACGATTCAAGACACCAGGCCGGTTGTACACCAGTGCCGCGAGGGTACGTTTTGAATTAGCCATTGCAGATATCCCTTTTTACGACCGAGCAGGACTATACATTACTTACAGTAAATGTCGATGACGCATTAGCCCTTCTCGCGTCGGGGTGCTCCATGAGTTCAGCGAGAGATGCTCCCGGAGGCACCATTGGGTAAACGTTCTCTTCTGGCTCGACCATGAAATCAATCAGATAGGAACCATCGTAGCTTAATGCCGTGGTTATGGCAGCAGATACATCTTTCTTGTTCTTCACGCGGCAGGCCGGTATCCCGTAGGCTTCCGCGATCTTGACGAAGTCCGGGCTCCACAAAGGTGTTCCCACATAGCGCTTATCGTAGAACAGTTCCTGCCACTGCCTGACCATTCCGAGGTAGCCATTGTTCAATATGGCTATCTTCACGGCGACCTTGTCCTGCACTGCCGTGGCCAGTTCTTGCATCGTCATCTGGAACCCACCGTCTCCTGCAATACACCACACCGTCTCCTTGGGACACCCCACCTTCGCGCCAATGGCTGCAGGGAGCTCAAATCCCATAGTGCCCAACCCGCCAGAAGAGATGAGTGTCTTCGGCCTGGTATACAAGAAGTGCTGGGCGCACCACATCTGGTTCTGGCCGACGCCAGTAACTATGGTCGCATCGCCGCCGGTAAGCTCATATATTTGGCTGATCACGTGCTGTGGCAGCAGCTTGTCCTCTTCGGAGCTGACGCAGAGCGGATGCTCCCGCTGGTATTTCTGTATCTGTTCCAACCACGCGGGCCTGGACTTGCTATTGACAAGCGTATTTAGTACCTGGAGGACCACTTTCAAGTCGCCCACGATTGGCACGTCCACGCGCACGTTCTTGCCTATCTCGGCAGCATCGATATCAACATGTACGATCTTGGCCGCCGGAGCAAATGCGCTGACTTTGCCTGTAGCGCGGTCATCGAACCTGCTGCCAAGGCAAATCACAAGGTCAGAGTTCTGGATGGCCATGTTGGCATAGGCTGTGCCGTGCATACCCAGCATGCCCAGACTGAGCACATGAGTGCCGGGGAAACCACCCATGCCCAGGAGCGTGGTCGCAACAGGTATTTGAGATTTCTCCACCAACTCTCTCAATTGCTCGCAAGCGTCGGAGATTATTATGCCTCTGCCCGCAATGATAACCGGGCATTCCGAGGAATTGATGAGCTCGGCGGCCCTTTTTATCTGTGCCGGATGTCCCTGATGTATCGGCTTGTAGCCGGTAAGCTCTACCTTATCCGGATAGTTGAACTCCGCCTCTTCCACGAAGACGTCCCTTGGTATGTCCAACAGCACAGGCCCGGGCCTGCCGGTGCGAGCCAGGTGGAACGCTTCTTTGACCACGCTTCCGATGTCAGATGCATTCATGATCAGGTAGTTGTGTTTCGTGATGGGTAGTGTTATACCTGTTATGTCGACTTCCTGGAAGGCGTCCTTGCCGATGAAGGCCCTAGCCACCTGCCCGGTTATGGCAACCACCGGCGAAGAGTCCAGATGGGCATTCGCAATGCCTGTAACCAGATTAGTGGCACCCGGGCCGGATGTGGCCAGACAGACGCCCACCTTGCCGGTGGCCCTGGCATAACCATCGGCAGCGTGCGCGGCCCCTTGCTCATGACGGACCAGGATATGCCTCAGTCCCTGGAACTCAGGCAACACATCGTACAGCGGTAGTACCGACCCACCTGGAAACCCAAAAATGACGTCTACGCCCTCATTGATGAGGGCTTGACACAGCATCCTGGCGCCACTTAACTTCATGCTGAAAACAGCTCCATTCAACTACGGCAGGCCACGAGCTATCGCGCCCTTACTTGCCGAGGAAACCGTCTCGGCATATCGGCGTAGGTAACTGCTCTTCACACCAACGCGCCGTGCAGGCAGGCTGGAAAGTCGCGCCGCGATTTGGGCACTACTCAAGCCGACGTCCAGGCGGCCGTTAGGAATATCGATAGAGATAGTATCGCCGTCTTGCACAACTGCGATCGGCCCTTCCGCTGCTGCCTCAGGCGCAACGTGGCCGATGGAAGCCCCCTTAGTTGCACCGGAGAAGCGTCCGTCCGTCACCAGGGCGACCTTGCTGTCCAAGCCCATACCGGCCAGCATGGACGTTGGAGTGAGCATCTCGCGCATGCCAGGCCCACCCCTGGGGCCCTCGTATTTGATAACGACAACCTCGCCAGGCTTAACGGCGCCCTTCATGATCGCAGAAGTAGCCGCCTCTTCGGAATCGAAAACCCTTGCGGGACCGGAGTGGACCAACATCTCAGGCGCCACGGCAGCACTTTTCACTACCGCGCCGTCCGGAGCCAGGTTGCCGAACAAGATGCTAATGCCGCCCCTTGGAGAGTAAGGCCTTTTTATCGAGCGAATGACCTTCCTGTCTTTCACCTTCACACCGGAGATATTCTCTCTCAGCTTCTTTCCTGTCACCGTCACGGTATCGACGTTCAGGAGGCCGCGTAGCTCTCGCATGACGGCCGGAATGCCGCCGGCGCGGTCGAGGTCTTCGAGCCTGTGTTCGCCAGATGGACTTATCTTCGTCAATTGTGGCGTCTGTCGGCTTATTTCGTTGATCTCGGCCAGAGGGAAACTGAGTCCAGCCTCCGAGGCAATAGCCATGAGGTGTAACACCGAGTTGGAACTGCCACCCAGAGCCATGTCAACAACAAAAGCATTTCGTATGGCGTCCGGCGTCACAATCTCCCTTGGCGTGATTCCTTGCTTCCATACTTCCACGGCTTGCCTACCCGCGGCTCTCGCCAGCCTCGTGCGGCGGGAGTCTACGGCCGGAATAGTTCCATTTCCCGGCAGCCCCATGCCCAGGGCCTCGGTCAAGCAGTTCATGGTGTTGGCTGTGAACAAGCCGGCGCAGCTGCCGCATCCCGGGCAGGCCACTTTGGCCAGCTCTTCGAGTTCCTCTTCGGTCATGGTCCCTGCAGCAACCTGGCCAACACCGACGAACATGGAATTGAGGTCGACCGTGATAGTTTTGCCATTGCGCTGAAACCGACCGGCCAGCATCGGGCCGCCGCTGATGAAAATAGCCGGCAGGTTGACTCTCACCGCAGCCATAAGCATCCCCGGTATGATCTTGTCGCAGCTTGGGATGAACACCAGGGCGTCAAATGCATGGGCTTCCACCATGGTTTCCACCGAATCGGCGATAAGCTCCCGGGAAGGCAGGCTGTACTTCATGCCGTAATGGTTCATGGTTATGCCGTCGCACACGGCCACCGTGTTGAACTCGAACGGGACCCCACCGGCGGCACGGACACCTTCCTTGACCGCTTGCGCTAGGCCGCGCAGGTGCAAGTGTCCTGGGACTACCTCCGTGAAGGAATTAACTATGCCCACGAACGGCTTGTCGAGGTCTTCTTCGCGACAGCCGAGAGCGTAAAGCAGCGAGCGGTGTGGGGCGCGCTCGACGCCTCGCTTGATAACATCGCTCTTCATGTGTTTTTCCTGTCTCATATGGCTTGTCCACGCCAGCACAGAACAAAAATCCGTCCCACAGGGGACGGATTCCCACACCGGTTCCTCCGAGGTTTATGTCGCAACATAGCACACGGCATATCTACGTGTCAAGCTGAGTGCGGCATTCCAGACCATGTATCTTCTCCACTCGCCTGGAGTGTCTCCCGTTTTCGAAAGGCGTCTTGAGGAATATCTCCAACATCTGCCTGGCCACGTTGGTATCAACGATATCTGCGCCCAGGCAAAGCACGTTGGCATCGTTATGCAGGCGAGACCGCTCCACAGTAAAAACATCGTGGCACAAGGCCGCCCTGATGCCGTTGATCTTGTTGGCGGCCATGCTCATTCCTATGCCTGTGCCACAGACAAGGATGCCCCGTTCGCTCTTCCCCGACATCACGGCCGCGCAGACTTTCTGTGCAATATCTGGGTAGTCCACCGAGTCCTCGTTATAGCATCCACAATCCGTGCTTTCGTGCCCCAAAGAACGCAGATGGCTCGCCAGTGTTTCTTTGGTTCGAAACCCTCGATGATCAGAGCCTATCGCTACGCGCACCGTTCATCTCCTTGAATGCTTTCATGACATCTTTGGCAGGTATGGCGCATTCCCGCAATACGACAGGGACCCGGCCGGTCAGGTCGACTATCGTCGATTCAAGGCCACCTGGTGATTCACCCCCGTCGACTATCAAGTCCAGCTCACTTCCGAATTGAGAGTGCACCTGGGCCGCTGTCGTGGCGCTCGGCATACCGGTTATATTGGCGCTTGTGCCTACGAGCGGCGAGCCGAGAGCTCGGGCTAAGAAAACCGGCACAGCATGGGCAGGCAGCCTGACAGCGACCGTGTCTCCTATGGCGGTGACAATGTCGGGCACATCAGGATGTTTTGGCAACACGATGGTAAGGGCGCCAGGCCAGAACATTTTCGCCAGGGCCAGTGCCTCCGGAGGCACATCCCGGGCGACTCGATGCAGTTGGTCCATGTCTCCGATGAGGAGCGGGACTGCCATGTGCCACGGCCGGTGTTTGATCTCGTATAGTCTGACTACAGCGGTGGTACAGAAAGCATCGCAACCAAGACCGTAAACGGTATCCGTCGGGTATGCCAGCACTCCTCCCACACGCAGCACCCTCACTGCCATCCCAAGCTGGGCTTTCAAGGGTTCAGACAGTTCCATGCACATTGGTGGTTTCGTGTTCCTGCGTATGTCGCCAATCGATACGGGAGTATACCATGTACGCTTTCCCGGCACCAAAGATGGCATTTCCCCGCGGCGCCGGTTATGGTCAAGTGGCGAAGCCGACAAGTGGGCTCATGGTTCCGGCTTGACCACAGGGAAGCCGGATGTTAAGCTTTGCCATGCAAACCAACCAGGTGAACAACAACCTATTGTCTAATCCCGGTTTAGTTACATCAAAAGGCGTACCAGCATCAACTGGCTCCGGCATTGTTGCATCGCTTTCCGGTTCGCCAACTCAGGAGGATGTGAAGACCGGTGCGACCGACAGCCGCCGGATCAGCGCCAGCGGCGATATGGAAGTATCTACCTATTTGGAGATTGCCAGAGAAAAGCAGGGGGAGCAGCCCTCTCCACGGGCAGACCAGCCGGCAGTCGAGCAAGAGGCTGTTGCCATCATCGACTTCGGCTCTCAGTACAGCATGCTGATTGCCCGGCGAGTGCGGGAGTGTCGAGTTTACTGTGAGATACTTCCACACGACGTATCTAAAGAAAAGCTCGCCTCGTTGCGTCCAAAAGGCATAATACTATCGGGGGGGCCGGCTAGCGTATATGCACCCGGAGCTCCCACGCTGCCGGCGCACATATTCGAGAGCGGTCTGCCGGTATTAGGCATTTGCTACGGAATGCAGGTGCTTGCCTACCAGCTTGGCGGTGAGGTAGCGCACTCGACGCAGCGCGAATACGGGCATGCCGTACTTCACACTAGTCCCGAAGATTCGGCCCTGTTCTGCGACCTGCCGGAATCCATGCCTGTGTGGATGAGCCACGGAGACCAGATATTGACCCTTCCCCCGGGCTTCAAGGCGCTGGCGCATACCGAAAACTCACCGGTGGCCGCCATGGGCAACGCCAAGGGCACGTACGGCCTTCAGTTCCATCCGGAGGTAGCTCACACACCCGATGGGCTGGCTATATTGCGGAACTTCCTATACAAGGTGTGTGGGTGTAAGGGAAACTGGACGCCCGGGAACTTCATCGTGGATACGACGCGCCGGATAAGAGAAAATGTGAAGAATGGCAGGGTCATCTGTGCTCTGTCGGGAGGGGTGGACTCGGCAGTGACAGCAACAATAGTGCACCGGGCCATCGGGGAGCAGTTGACCTGCATTTTTGTAAACAACGGCCTGCTGCGTCGTGATGAGGCCGAAAGGACGCTCAGCACATTCAGCCGGAACATGAAGATGCACGTCGTGTATGTGGATGGGTCTGAAAGATTCCTGGAACGACTCAAGGGCGTCACCGATCCCGAAGAAAAACGGCATCGTGTTGGAACTGAGTTCATAAAGGTGTTCGAGGAAGAGGCCGCGAAGCTGGGACAGGCCGAATTCCTCGCTCAGGGCACTCTTTACCCCGATGTGATAGAAAGCGCTACGCCTGAGAGCAAGGCCTCGGCGCGCATAAAGACCCACCACAACGTAGGCGGATTGCCGGCACGTATGACATTGAAGTTGCTGGAACCAATGCGCTATCTGTTCAAAGATGAGGTCCGGCAGGTAGGGCTGGCGCTTGGTTTGCCTGAGGACATGATCTGGAGGCAGCCGTTCCCGGGCCCCGGACTTGCCATACGAATAATCGGGGAAGTAACAAAAGAGCGACTTGAAATCCTCCGGGCGGCCGACTGGATCGTGATGAATGAGATCAAAAAAGCCAAACTCTATCGCCAACTCTGGCAGAGCTTCGCGGTGCTGACGGACGTTCGCAGCGTCGGTGTTATGGGAGACCACCGCACCTACGGGCACCTGGTTGCAGTACGGGCCGTGTCGAGCGGAGATGCCATGACCGCAGATTGGGCGCGCCTGCCGTACGATTTATTGGCGCGAATCTCCAACCGGGTGGTCAACGAGGTGCCGGCGGTGAATCGGGTGGTCTACGACATTACGAGCAAACCACCATCAACGATTGAGTGGGAATGAGATTGAGGAGAAGCAATCATGTCATACGAGAACAACGGGGATGAATGGGAGGAAGAGGAAGGGGCGAACCTGGACCTGCAGATGTTGCGTGATGCGCTGGTAGCAGAGCTGCAGGCCATCAATCAGTATGAGGAAAATGTCGATATGATCGACGACGAAGAAGCACAGGAGATGTTGCTTCATATCGCGAGCGAGGAAAAAGAGCACGTCGCCGAGCTCGTTAAGATGATAAAAAAGCTGGACCCCGAGCAGGCAGAGAAACTGGATAAGATAGGGACCTAGCGGCCCTTCATGGCTAAAAAGGAGTTCATAACATGTCGCACCGAGTCCGACTCAAAGGTACCAGGAGCAACCGGGGCACTCACTCCAAGAAGCGGACGGAGCATCGTCTCCCCTGGGAAGAAGATATGAAGAAGTTGACTGCTGGCCAGGAGCCAAAAGAAAAAGCAGCGAAGTGAAGCTACTTATCACCGGCCTCCAAAGGCAGCAACCTTCAAGCCGACTCCGAAGCATCCGGTCTGCGCACTTTGAATGCCGCTGTCACCGCAAGGACATCGCAATGCCGGAGGTGAGCTGATGCCAACAGTTGGAGTCGTGATAGGGAGCAAGTCCGACGCCGCAGCCATGCAACCTGCCCTCGACATATTGCAGGAGCTGGGCATCGAGTTCGACGTTTCGGTCATCTCAGCCCACAGGACCCCTGAAAAGGCAAGAGACTACGGCCTGAAGGCGAAGAACCGCGGAATCGAGGTCATTATTGCCGCAGCCGGTCTGTCAGCCCACCTTCCGGGGGTGCTGGCGAGCTGGACCACTGTGCCCGTCATCGGTGTGCCACTCGCTGCCGGTGAACTCAGGGGACTGGATTCCCTCTACTCTATTGTTCAGATGCCCGGCGGTGTGCCGGTCGCCTGCGTGGGCATAGGCCCTGGTGGGGCAAAGAATGCCGGGTTGCTTGCCGCGCAGATACTGGGAATGAAGTATGGGCCGGTCCAATCTGCCTATGAAGAATACAGGAAAAGGCTGTCTGGCGAGTAGGCATTAACCTCGCATTACTCACGGGAAGGATGACAACCACAGGATGATCGAGCGATACTCGAGGCCCGAGATGAAGAGGGTCTGGTCCGAAGATACGAAGTTTGCAACCTGGCTCCAGGTGGAGGTTGCTGTATGTGAGGCTTGGGCAGAAATAGGGGCCGTTCCCAGGGATGCTTTGGCCGTAATAAGGAAAGCCAGCTTCGACCCGGAACGTATGGCGCAGATACTGAAGCAGACCCACCATGATATGACCGCTTTCCTTGCGGCTGTCGCTGAGGTAGTGGGGCCTGAATCGAGATTCATACACCTCGGGCTTACTTCTTCGGACATCATGGATACCGCCCTTTCACTGCAACTGATAGCCGCCTCGGACATATTGGAACGGGACGTAGCTGCACTGATTGGTGTCTTGGGACAGAGGGCTGTTGAGCATAAGGACACGATGATGATGGGACGGACTCACGGGGTGCACGCTGAGCCCATAACCTTCGGGCTCAAGCTGGCCTTGTGGCGGGAGGAGATGAAACGGAATGCTTCCCGTCTGTCCGAAGCAAAGAAAAATATAGCAGTTGGCAAGATCTCGGGCGCCGTAGGAAGCTACGCCACCGTGCCGCCGGATGTGGAGCGGATAGCGTGCGCCCAGCTCGGGCTGTCCGCTGCGCCGGTTTCCAATCAGGTGATCCAGCGAGACCGGCACGCGCAGTTCGTCACAACACTGGCAATAATAGCGAGCTCGCTCGAGAAATTTGCCACCGAGATCAGGGGGCTTCAACGCACTGAAGTGCGTGAGGTAGAGGAGCCCTTCGCAGCCGGACAGACCGGATCATCTGCCATGCCGCACAAACGCAACCCAGAGCTCGCCGAGCGCGTGTGTGGGCTATCGCGTCTGATCCGCGGCCATGCCGTGACGGCGCTGGAGAACGTCGCCCTATGGCACGAGCGCGATATCAGCCATTCGTCGGCAGAGCGCATAATCCTGCCCGACTCCTGTCTCGCCCTGGACTACATACTCAATATCTTTACCGAGATCATGCGCGGTCTGCTGGTGTATCCGGAGAGAATGAAAGAGAACATCAACATTACGCGCGGGCTGGTATTCTCCCAGAGGGTAATGCTGGCGCTGATAGATAAAGGTCTGAGCAGGCAGGAGTCATACAAGCTGGTACAGCGAAATGCGATGAGGGCGTGGCGGGAACGTGCGGACTTCCTTTCATTGTTGGAGGCTGATCCGGACGTCACCCGACACTTAAAAGCCAAGGAGTTGCGCTCCATCTTCGACTACTCCATGTTCACCAGGCACGTTGATGAGGTTTTCTGCCGCCTCGGGTTGATCAAGAGAGGCAGTGAGAAAGGAAGGGCCGGGAGGCCGGCTGGAGCCAAAGCGGGCGCATGAACACCTTGTTCGAAACGACGCTGCCCCTGCCGCTCTACCGCCGCGGCAAGGTGCGGGACACTTACGACTTGGGGGACAGGCTGCTTATCGTGGCCACTGACCGCATCTCAGCGTTCGACGTGGTCCTCCCCTGTGCTGTTCCATGCAAAGGACAGGTGCTCAGCCAGCTATCTACCTTCTGGTTCAGCCGGACCTCGGACCTGATACCAAACCACGTCGTAACTTCCATCGACAGTCTGTCTGTATTAAACAAGACTTTGCCGCAGCTATCCCCCTTTGCGGAACAGGTCGTAGGTAGGAGCATGGTTGGGAAAAAGGCGCAACTGGTACCCGTGGAGTGCGTTGTTCGGGGGTATCTGTCGGGGTCGGCATGGGCAGAGTACCGGGAACGTGGGACAGCATGTGGCATACAATTGGCTCGTGGCCTGGAGGAGTCGGCAGAGTTGCCCCAGCCGATATTCACTCCCACGACAAAGGCGGAGACAGGTCACGACGTGCCGCTCAACAGGAAAGGCCTGGTAGGCCTCGTAGGCAAGCGAATGGCCGATAGGCTTGAGAGCGACAGTATCCGCATATACCAATATGCGCGCAAGTATGCCGCGGGCAAGGGCATTATCATAGCCGACACCAAAATGGAATTCGGCACTATCGATGGCCGGCTCATACTTATCGACGAGTTGCTTACGCCGGACTCCAGCCGTTTCTGGGAAGCCAGCAAGTATGTTCTGGGCCGGTCACAGCCAAGCTACGACAAGCAGCCCGTGCGCGACTGGTTGACGGAGTCCGGATGGGACAAGAATCCGCCGGCGCCTGCACTGCCGCCAGAGGTCATCAGGCAGACGTCCGAAAGATACTGTCAGGCCTACAGTCGTCTCACGGGTCAAGACCTGACATAGGCCAGCGGGCAGTGACCCTTGTGATGCACTCGCCACGTGTACCCCCTTTGCATATGGGTGCGGGACGATGATGTATAATCCGTGTTTTGGAGAACCGGGGAGTCTAGTGGCGAAAGCCGGTACATTAGCGAAAGGATGTAAGGCACTGATATGGAATGGGGAATGGCTAACCGCATGGCCCAGCTCATTCGGAGTGACGGCCGCTGCTGTTTTCTGCCTGTGGACCACGGCTATTTTCAGGGTCCGACACGCAGGCTCGAGCAGCCACGCAAGACGATTGAGCCCTTGTTGCCATACGCCGATGCGCTGTTCATAACCCGGGGCGTGCTGAGAAGTTGCGTGGACCCGGATAACAGCAAGCCCGTGATCTTGCGCGTATCGGGTGGCGCCAGCATGGTAGGCAAAGACCTGGCCAACGAGGGACTGACGACGAGCATGGAGGAGGCTATCCGGCTCAACGCCTCTGCGGTGGGGATATCCATTTTCGTGGGTACGGACTACGAGCGGGAGTCATTACTAAACCTAGCCAAACTGGCGGATGAGGGCGAGCGCTACGGCATACCGGTCATGGCCGTCACAGCCGTCGGCAAGGAGTTGGGGAAACGCGATTCCCGTTACCTGGCATTGTCATGCCGGATCGCGGCCGAATTGGGCGCACGGTTGGTCAAGACCTACTGGTGTGCGGAGGGCTTCGAAAAGGTGGTGCAGGGGTGTCCCGTGCCGGTGGTCATGGCTGGCGGGCCACAGGTGGATACGGAGATGGAAGTGCTGGAGTTTGTATACGACGGCATGGAGAAGGGCGCCATAGGTGTGAATCTGGGCCGGAACATATGGCAGAATGACCATCCGGTGGCCATGATGAAAGCCATGCGGGCGCTGGTGCACGACAAGGCAACTCCGAAGCAGGCCCTGGAAATCTTTACTGAAATCAAGGCCCAGGACCTGAAGGCCAAGAAATAACCCCTCGCACGGGTGCGCGTCACTTTTTTGCGTACGCCTGCGCCTGCACATTGTTATTCCCGCCGCCGGTTCCCTTGATGTATATCCTGCCGGGCAAGTAGTAGCCAGTGCCGGCAGCAGGTTTCTACC
>JACPPY010000021.1 GCA_016190755.1 Chloroflexota bacterium
GCCCCAGATACGAGTTCTCGGCGGCCCAGATATGAATTTCCGCGGGAAAACCGGCGATGTGGTGCCAAAAGAGTTACCCAGGGTCTTTTCATTCTTCCCGTGTTGTAGAGTAGAAGTATGGAGACAGGAGAATTAGTAGGAAGTCTCCGTGAGGCGTTTGCCTCAGTGCCTGATCCCAGGTCCCCATTGGGAAGGCGCCATCCTCTGCCGGCTATCTTTGCCATGAGCGTAGCGGCCATGCTCAACGGTGCCCGCAGCCTGTATGCTATCTTCCAATGGGGTCGCTTGCAGCCGCGCAAAGTAGTGCGCAATCTGGGATTCCGGTACAAGAAACACCCCAAAACCCCTTGCGTCGCCACTCTGCACCGGGTGTTCAGGAATCTGGACGTGGAGGCCTTTGAAATAGTGTTGAAGGACTGGGCGCAGCAGAATCTGGGCGATGCGGAGGCCATCGCCATAGACGGCAAGGGATTGCGAGGTATACACGGAGAAGAACTGCCCGGTGTGCGCTTCATAGCTGCTTTTGCTCCCCGCTCCGGCACAGTGCTGGTGCAAAAGGGGGGTAAACCCCTGCCTCAAGGAAACTGAACTAACCGAAGCTCCCGAACTCCTGGAGCAAGTGCCCCTGGCCGGGAAGGTGGTGACCGGAGATGCCCTGTTCGCGCAGAGAGGCCTCTGTGAGCAGATTACCGGCGCCGGTGGGGACTACCTGTTCATCGTGAAGGGTAATCAACCCCAGCTACAGAGCGACATTGCCCTGCTGTTTGCCAACCCGCCGTGGGGAGAGCAGTTTGCTCAGGCCGAACAGAGGGGGCGACATGGTGACAGACGGGAAGTGCGCACTTTACGGTCATCCACTGCTCTTGTGGGATACGTGGACTGGCCGCGGATGAGGCAGGTGTGCAAGATGGAACGTCTGGTGAAGCAGAAAGGCAGGCAGGAGAGAGACGTCCGCTATGCTATTACCAGCCTGGGAACAGGAGTGACGGCGGATAAGCTACTCAGTCTGGTCAGGGGGCACTGGGCCATAGAGAACAAGCTGCACTGGGTGAGGGATGTGACCTTCGGGGAGGACCAGAGCCAGATAAGGAAAGGCTCAACACCACAGGTAATGGCAGCACTCCGCAACGTGGTGCTGGGCATACTACGCCGTGCCGGGGCCAAGAATATCGCCGCCACTTTGAGGCATAACGGTTGGCGCCAGAACAGTCGTTCCAATCCGGCGGCCTTTCTTTGCTATCCCAAGCGAGAATGAAAAGACCTTGGGCGCACTGTAAGTTAGGTTAACCTAAGTCCCGAGCACATTGCTCAAACATTCGGTTTCAAAGACGTTTCATCATGTTCTGCAACCGTCAAGGGGAATGGTGCACATCCACGGCAAATAAGGATGACAGCCAGGCGGGAGGCGTCCCGTACCGCAGGCCGTAGCCGTTTACAGTGACCTACCGAAGAGGTGAAGCAAGCCTTGTAAACCGTAGTGCCCTGCATAGGCCACTATCAGGCCCTTGATTATCTTCCCTGCCAGGACGACGCCGGTGAAGCGCCGCACATCGTACTGCAAGGCGCCGGCGGTCAGGGCTACCGGGTAGAATAGTGGGCTCAGCAGCGCAGAAACAATGAAGAGCGCCAGCCAGCCTCTGTGCTCCATCAGCGTCACCAGCCTTGCATAGGCCCTCTGAAGCCTTCCCTGCTGAGGGGCGTTCATCAGTGCGGCGCCACCACCGCCTCCGGTAGCATATATGGTCAGGGCGCCAAGGGTTTCCCCCGCTCCGGCCGCCACGCCCACGAGTGCCGGAAACGGGAGCAGCGCGCCCAGCGCGACCACTACAGGCAACATTGGGACGGGCACTATTATGGTGGCCCCGCCAGCGATGCTGATCAGAAATGCCCCCAGGTAGCTGTAGACCTCCAGCGAGCGCCAGAGGCCCGGAAACCGGACGGCGATGACGACGATGGCGACGATAACGGCCAGTCCCAGCCCGGCAAGTATGTATGATAGGTATCTGGGCCGCCTGCGCGGCGCGCTGTTCATGGCGTGTTAGCAGACCCGATATGCAGCGGAATCATGTGTAATAGATCATAGCAGAGTGCGGCGCTGCGTTGGAGTTTTTTGCCCGACGTGATCCGGCGTTCGAGTAAAGCGACGCACAACCATCGCTTCTGCATCCTGGAGCAAGTGATCCGGGTTACTTGGTGGGTATGCCGGGCACGTCGATAATATTGGCGCCTGCCGGTAGTACCATCTCGCTGTCAGGTATATCGCTGAAGTCGTAGTCCTTGAACTCGATGACCCCTTTCCCCTGCGGAGTGTTAGACTCGATCTTGATAGGCACGCCTCGGTCCTTCCAAATCCATGCCTTTGTGGTGGTGCCATCTATCGAGTACTCGTACACCGCGCATCCTATGCCGCCTACTGTTTCCGTTCCAACGAGCTTTGGATTGCTCCGGCGAATGAGGTCCGACTGCGATGATGCGGATTGTGTCGGGTTGAAGGGAATCTTCACTGCTGTGTTCTCGGCTGGCTGGTAAGCGTACATGACCTTTGCGGCACTGTCGATGTATAAGGTGGCAGCTCTGCCTCCGAAGGTTGTTTCAGCCTTCATCTTATCCCGCTTGACCCAGACAGTCATCTGTATACCGCCAGTCCCTGCGCCGCTGGTAACCATGGTGTATTTCATGGACGGTATATTCTGTGCCAGGCCCAAGACGTCGGCGATGCCGTCTCCAGGGGTGGTTGTGGCAGTAATCGTAGCGGTCTTGGGAGCAGTGGTCGTGGTGAAGCTGGTCGAAGGCGACGGCGCCGGACTGGTCGTCTGAACGGGCGGTGTTGTCCTGATGGTAGTCAAAGGCTGCGTTGCCGGGACCGTTCCGGGTGTACCTGTCTGGGGAGACGCAGTCATACTGACTGTCGTGGTCGATTGTACCGTCGTTGTGTTCTGGCTTGGGTTGCCGCAAGACACGACAAACAGGCTGATTCCCAGGAGAAGGGCTATCGGTGCCCAGGCAATACTGTTCTTCATCGCATCCACTCCTCATCTTGATTTGTTAACAGTATGGCAACCCAAGCTAACATTGAGTCGCCAAGGGGCTCATATAAACATCATACACCTCTCAAGACGCCAGCTTTGTTAGGCAAGAACCTCGGACGCAGTGCCTTGGCAAAGATCCACTATCAGCCAACAAACATCGTCACAGTTTTGCTACACGTTTCGCTCGCGCGATAGGACTATTAAATGGGCCGGGAGCTACACTACTATGTTATTGAGAAACAACAGACGGAAGTCTGTTGCCGGTACTCAACCGTCCTGAGGAGGTGCGCGGATGGCGACTGGATTGAAGCGTCCTGTCCATTATGGATTGCCGGCGCGCTTTATCGCGAACAGGTCGATTTTATATGGCCATCTCGTGCTTATTCTACTGGCGTTAGTCGGAGCAGCTAGCTGCAAGGGACTGGCCGAAAACTACGCAGCGATCGGTAACACTGAGTACCAGAACAGAAATTATGACAAAGCAATCAGCTATTTCACAAAGGCCATTCGTGACGATCCGGGGTTGTCCGAGGCTTATTACGGCCGTGGAATGGCCTATCTTCAACAAAGACTGTATGAACAAGCAATAAGTGATTTGAGTAAAGCTATTGAGCTAAACCCGCAAAATGTCTCAGCGTATATCAACCGGGGTCTAGCCTACCGAGCCAGCGGGAAGAGTGATCTGGCCATTGCCGACCTCAGTAAAGCTATCAAGGTCGGCCCCGCCGACGTTTCCATGTATATTGATAGGGCTACTATTTATCTCGCGCAAAATGAAAACGACAAAGCCTTAGCCGATTTTACTAAAGCCATCGAATTGAACCCACGAGATGCTTCGTCTTATAGAAGCCGAAGCCAGCTTTATCTGGCGAAAGGGCAGATCGAGCAGGCTGTTTCTGATTTCAGCCGGATCATTGAACTTGACCCTAAGGACGGAGCTACTCGTTTCAGCCGTGGCAGAATTTATGCTGAACGGGGACAATACGATAAAGCCATAACGGACTTTTCCAAAGCCATCGAGATAACCCCTAAAGACGTCTCTTTATATAACATCCGAGGCTACGCCTACATCTCGAACGGAAGGCTGGACCTGGCGGTCGCCGACTTCACCAGGATCGTCCAGCTTGACCCTAAGAACGAAGCCGGGTACTATGGAAGGGCCTCAGCCTATCTTGGGCAGAACCAGTACGACAAGGCCATCGCCGACTTCTCCAAGGCTATCGAGTTAAACCCGAAGAATGCCTGGTCTTATATCAGACGGAGCGCAGCTTACCGGGGGAGGAATCTATCTGATCAGGCTCTAGCTGACCTGAAAACTGCTATCCAAATTGATCCCAAGAACGTGGCTGCTTACTACAACCGGGCCTCTATCTACAGCGAACGGTTGGATTATAGCAGGGCTCTGGCCGACATCAACAGGGCAATCGAAATCAACCCCGACAATGGCTGGCTGCATGTCTCACGCGGTAATATATATATCGATATGGGACAAACCACTTCGGCGGCTACTGATTTCAGAATGGCCCTCGGATTTTCCGGAGACCCCGCTTTGGTTCAAACCGCCCAGAACAGGTTGCGGGTCATAGGTTATTAGACCAAATCGCGCCGGTGAGGCCAATGGAACAAAGGGTGTGACCTACAGCATTGTCCTTGCGTGGCAATCCCTGCCTCCACCTGGCTATAAGCATTATCTGGTAGGGACAGCACTGAGCGACGACGCACTGCTCTTCCCTTGGTTGTAGCTCTTGCCGAAGTACATGAGGCTCTTCTTCCCAGTTTGCGGACTTTTGGCACTTATATGGTCAAAATAGCAGCCGGCACTCGACGCCTGCTTTCTTAAAGGCAGAAGCAAGCTCCTCGCCAACCCGCAGGAAGAAATCATCGCCCATGGCGCTCTCCAGCTTATGGTCCCTGTACACCCAGTCACCATAGTGATAGTTCATTCTGTCGATCAGGACATAGTCCACCTTTCCGCTCAGCTCAGAGGCAAGTAACTCCGCCTTCGGAAGCACCGGAGCGATCATGGCAAATGTTCTGATGCCAGAGCGATGCAGAACTTCTATTGTCCTGATCCTCGCCTTGATTGAAGGTGCGTGGGGTTCAAATAGCCGCCTTATGGTATCGTCCCCGGTGGTGACCGTTATGCCGACGTCGAGGTCTCTTGCACCCTTGAGTAGCTCTATGTCACGAAGTACAAGAGGGGACCTCGTCTGAATTGTAACCGGCCAATCGTTCTGCACTAATATCTCAAGACAGCTTCTGGTCAGTCTGTACCGCGCCTCGACCGGCTGGTAAGGGTCGCATACCCCACTAACCCAAACTCTCCCCTTCGCCTTCTTCTTTATTTCTATCCGAAGCAAATCGGCGGCGTTGATCTTTATGTCCACGAAATCCCCCCACGGTTCCTTATGACCGGTAAACCTCCTCATGAAGCGAGCATAGCAGTAGCTGCAGGCGTGCTGACAGCCGGTGTATGGATTGACCACGTATTCACAGACCTTGGACCTGGAAAGTATGCTTTTTGCCTCAACCTGTCTAATAACCATGGCTTCTGCTTTGGAGAGCCAGCTACTGCTAAGCGGTACTCAATCCCTCCAAACTGGACGACCAACATAAATATGTTCCACTGTGTAACAGAACTGTCCGCAATAGCATGATAGCAGAGTGTAGAAATATGTTGGAACTATCTCGACCAGTATGCCGGGCATTCGAGTTGCCTGTGCCCTCACCAGAAATGATAGAATCTCCGGTTGCAAGCCCACGTGGGCTTTGTGATCGGAGTCCCATTGAGGCCCATTCAAAGGTAGCTGCTACCGTGATATCCAGGAAAGAGTTGTGTTAGACGAGACTGGCCAGGCAGCCGTCTCCGACGTTCAGTCGCCCGCAGTACAGTCGGTAAGCGTGGCTGTCCCGCTGCTATTGCCGCCGCCGCGACGGCGCAGCTTTGCAGAGGGCCTGAAATCGCTCTTGCATTGGTTCACGTACAAGGAAAGTATCGCTGTCTGCATCGTCTCGGCAGTTATCCTGGCCATCCAACTGGTGAACATCGCCAACCCCCAGTCATACGACACGTCCAAGGACCCTCCCACCCGCAATACCATCGGCGATGAGACCTACTATGTTGCCGAGGCCTATAAGTTTCTGCACGCAGAGGGAATCGAACGGCCCGAGCATCCGCCGCTGGGCAAATGGTTGATCGCCGCCGGCATGTTCCTTTTCGGAGACAATGCCGTGGGGTGGAGGATCTTTCCTATTCTCTTCGGCACTGTGTCTATTTTCATCTTTTACTTCATCTGCCTCCGATTGGTGAGGCAAGAGCCGGATGGTTCAGGCACAGGAGAACTTAGCCCGCCGATGCGCCGCGGGGCAAGCTGGTTCTGCGCCACCACCTTTGTACCCGTCCTGGCGACCTTCCTTTTTGCCACTGAGAACCTGAGCTTTGTGCAGGCGCACACAGCCATGCTGGATGTGTTTTCCATCACTTTCATGTTGCTTGGTTTTCTGCTGTACCTTCGGGGCAACTACCTGCCAGCCGGCGCCATGATGGGCCTGAGCATGTTAAGCAAGGCCATGGCGCTGCTGGCGGTGCTCGCCATAGTGCTTCACTGGGCGCTGACACGGCGGGGCGAAATACTTGCCGAGATAAAGTACACCTGGAACGCCCTACGTGGCAGAGGAGGTACACCTGCTGCCCGCAGCGAGATACTGAGTATCATTAAATTGCTGCTTCCGGTTCCGGTCGTCTGGCTCGCGCTATTGGTGCTGCTCGAATACCCGGCGACCCACCAATGGGCCAGCCCTATTGGGCGGACATTGAACATGATAGGCACGCATGTGAGCCTGTCGGGCCCTTCATACTGGTCCCCAACCGGCATAGCGACCAAGCCATGGGTGTGGCTGGTCTGGCCGGGTGGGATGTACTATTCCTATGCGCCTCGTTACCTGAGCTCTATCGGTTGGACCGTTTGGGCCCTGATCATACCCTCAACGGCATATCTTGTGTTCGAGGTAGTACGGCGCCGGGCAAGAGGAGGCGGCGTCGCTGCCTTTGCCCTGTCATGGTTTGTAGGGGTTTACGGCCTGCTCATCGTGATGGAGTTCGCCGTGGACAGACTTATGTACCACTTCTACTTCTACCCTGCTGCTGCGGCTGTCTGCCTGGCCATCTCCTGGTGCGCCTGGAGGATTTGGCTAGTGGCCCGTAAGAGGCCGAAGACCAGGACCATATTTCTGTCCGTCCTCGCACTGTATCTGCTGGCAACGGTGGCCACATTCATCATCATGGGCCCGTACGGCACGAACCTGGTCAGCTTCTAAGCTGAAGCCAGGTGAGAACTACATTGCCGCTGTTAGGGGTTGAGCATGATACAAGGTAGTGGGCATACTATCTTGACGGCTCCTTGCTACCTCGCTAAACTAGGCACACAAAACCGGATGGGAGCGACTTGATGCGGATCGCCGTCGATGCCATGGGGGGCGACCACGCTCCACGGGAGGTGGTTGAGGGGGCTATCCGGGCGGCGGGTGAATTCGGCGTTGAAATCATACTCGTCGGGCCGGCGTCGGTCATTGAATCGGAGCTATCCAAACGGGTTGGTCGGGACTCCAGGATCGCGCTTGTCAATGCCGGCCAGTACCTGGTCGAGGGCGAGCATCCCGCGTATGCCCTGCGCCAGAAGAGGGACGCCTCGATACTGGTGGCTACCCGAATGGTAAAAGAAGGCAAAGCGGACGCCGTCGTGAGCTGCGGCCCGACGGGCGGCGTGGTAGCCTCGGCCTTGCAGGTCCTCGGCACGTTAGGAGGCGTGTCCCGGCCGATGTTCGGTGGTAACTTCCTCGGCTTTGCGCCCAGGACAGTTGTGATAGATATGGGCGGCAATGTGGATTGCCGTCCGGAGATGTTGCTGGATTTCGCAGTAGTTGGGGCGGTGTTCGCCCGGAGGATGCTGGATATACCGAACCCGACCGTCGCTCTGCTCAGCACAGGCGCCGAGAAGGGCAAGGGAAACACTCAGGTGCTGGAAAGCTACCCCCTGTTTGAACGCAGCGGCTTGAACTTCATCGGCAACGTCGAAGGCTGCGATATCCCGTCAGGCAAGGCGAATGTCATAGTGTGCGATGGCTTCGTCGGCAACATACTTGTCAAGTACACCGAAACGCTGGGCAGGGCAGTTTGCTCCTATCTGGAGGACCAACTGCGTACGAAGCTATCCAGTCGCGAGCTCCAGGCGCTGGTTGATGGTGTGCTGGCGGCGACCAACATCGTGGATGTCCGGGGTGGCGACGCCCTCCTGGCCGTCAACGGCGTGGTATGCAAGGGGCACGGTAGGAGCCTGCGACAGGACGTCACCAAGACTATCGGCCGGGCGAAGTTGGCCGTGGAGCGCGACCTTGTCGGCGCGATAGGAAAAGCGCTGGCTGAGGTCCGCGACAAGCTAGCACTGCCGGGCGCCCGATAGAGACGCCTGACGTGGGGGAATGTTCAGAAGATGATTGGAAGAATGATATGGCGCAAGTGGGCATCGTGACCGACAGCCTAGCATGCATGCCGCGTGAGCTGGCGCGCGAACATAGCGTGGGCATAGCGGCGGTGAGCATCTCCATCAACGGCAAGTCCTACCTGGACGAGGTGGACATCACCTCCGACGAGTTCTGGAAGATGTTCAACTCCAATGCCATCAAGCAGTTCAGCACCGGCGCCGTGGGCCCGGGAGAGTTCGTCCGGGCTTTCACCGAAGTGGCCAAGACGACTGACAGCATCGCCTGCGTTGTCGTCTCCAAAGTCTTGAGCGCCACACACCAGGCGGCGACAGAGGCCAGTGAGACCGTAAAGCGCAACTCTCCCGGCCTCAACATCGAGATAATCGACAGCAAGGCTGTCGGCGGCGTTGAGACCTTCGCCGTCCTTGAGGCGGTCCGAGCTGCGCGGGCGGGGAAGAGCCTTGCCGAGGTCGTGCAAATAGCTCAAGACGTGATATCAAGGGGGAAGCTGTTCTTCTCACTGGAGACGCTGAAGTACCTTATCAAAAGCGGCCGTGCCCCAAAGGTGGCCTGGGTTGGAGAGATGGTCCAGGTGAAGCCTATAGTGGGTTTTACCAACGGATCGGGCGTCCTGGAACAGCTCGCCCGGGTCAGGACAAGGCATAAGGCCATCGAAAAGATGGTGGACATGGTCGGGCAGTATGGCGACACCAGCAAGCCGCTGCACCTGATGGTGCACTACACCGATAGCAGGGAAGCCGGCGAGGAGCTCAAGAACCAGGTTTGCTCGCGGTACAAGTGCGCGGAAGTATACATTTCCCCGTTCACCCCCGCCATGTCCGGACATACTGGACCAGTGTTGGGCTTGGGCTTTTACTCGTAGCCAACCGACAAAGTGGCCGGCCACCGGGACCCCATGGTCTATTACGCCGGCTGCAAGGCATCGTGATAACCTGGTCGCGGGCTATCCCTTGAGCCAGCCAAGCCTGTAGAAAACCCACCCCAAAGCTAGCATTGTTGTCCCGATCCCCGCGAAGAGTTGCCACAGGTGTATGTCCCATGGATTCCCGATAATGTTACTGCCGAAAAGCCCCATCAGCGCTGGTATTATGCCCAGGCTGGTTATCACAGCTATGATACGCATCACCTTGTTCGTCTCGAAGGAAGTCGTGTTAATGTAGAGATCGATGAGGGAAGCCAGATTGTCCCTGGCATTGGAAGCAGTCTCGTGTAGATACGAAGCCTCATCTACCAGGATACCGAAGACCTTCTCGTGTCTGTCGCTGAATCCATCCAGAGGCACGCGTTTCGAGGCTATCATGGAGATGATCTCTTTGAGATGCAGCAGCGATGGGACAAGCTGGTTGACTTCCTTTCTGAGATGGAATGTAGTCTCAAGGAAGTTGGAAGGCCTGTCCTTCAGGGGAATGCTCTCCAGTGCCATCAACTCCAGTTCCAGCATTGTTACTATTTGCCTGTCCTGCTCGAGGATATGCTTGATGAGGGCATACAGAATGGACACCACCACCGGTTCCCCTGGCGTATGTATCTTCTTGGCCTTCTCAAGTATCTGGTCAAATGCATGCGTCCGGGTCTTGGATAGCGTGACCATGTTCGGGCCCTTGCAGATCACCAGGAGCCCGCTACGGTTCACGAGCAGGCGCGCGGGGTCTTTGCGCACCATCGAAACATCGGCTACCCTCGCGAATATCATCGAGTAGTACTGAAAGTAGTCCACCCGAGGGTAAGAATCATCGACGAGTTCGCTTTCCAGTATCATCCTGGGTATGTCCAGGCTGCTGCTGAGTTGATCGAAGTCGGCATCGGAAACAGACGAGATATCTATCCACGTGTGCGAAGGGGTGTTGAGAAACTGTCCCAACTTGCCAAATTGAACGTCTTTGTAGACGTTCTCCAGCTTACCTTCCATTACTCGGACGCTCATAGGCAGCCTTGCGCTCTCCTGGGCCGCAACGACCGGCGATGCCATCTGGACCTTCCTATCGACAGCCCTGCCGCCGATAGCCAGCAGCCTTGCTATTCGCGCCAGGCGCAGCAGCGGGGAGGAAAGGCCCAGCCTGCCGGGACCGCAGGCAGGAGACTTGCGAACGGCAAGGCCACGATCAGGAGGTCAAGCAAGTGCCAGGGGTCGAGGACGTGTCTCAGGACATCCCGGGCAAGTATTGTCTTGAGAACGTACTCAAGGACGAATACGCTCAATATGACGTAGTCGGCAAACTCTACGAACGAGGTCACCGAGTCCGACAAATCCACTATGAGCGGGATAAGTATGAGCGGGACCATTATCCCGGCGAGCACGATCATCAAGCTGTCCGGGAATATCAGGTCGACTATTTCCCTTAACGCCTTCTTGCGGTCTGCTTCCGCGCCCGGACTCTCAAGATCGCCTTGGTCCAGTACTTGTTGAGCGTTGGCCATGCTACTCCGCTGTGCAAGCGCTGCAGCCTTCGTCGGGCAAACAGCTCAGTGCCGACAATTTTACCACCAACGAAGGCGGAACGCCCGGCGCCAGCAGCTATCAGGCTGCACCCGATTCACTGAACAGTACTTTCATCGGCGCAACCGACCTATGGACAATCTACTCACTTTGGAACCAGAGCGTCCCGCGAAACGCGCTGATGGAGGGGTTGGGAGTGAGGGCAATATGGTTGGGACGGCGCCCGGACGTTGTTTTGGACAGGCAAATTGCCTCTCAAAGCGGCTTTTGAAGGCCCGGGGAGCAATGCGGGCGATTTCC
>JACPPY010000023.1 GCA_016190755.1 Chloroflexota bacterium
CGAGAGTGCTGGCCACCGGCCGCTCGGACTACCCTAACCAGATAAACAATGCCCTCTGTTTCCCCGGGTTTTTCCGGGGTCTTCTCGACTCCCGCGCCCGGGAGGTCAACCAGGAGATGATGGTGAGCGCCGCTCGGGCAATTGCCTCCCTGGTGCCCAGGAACGCCCTTCACGAGGAGCATATCATCCCCAGTCTATTCGACAAGGCAGTGGCCCCCACCGTGGCCAGGGAGGTAGCCCGGGCAGCCTTCCGCACTGGGGTGGCACGGCGACGGCGCAAGCGCCAGCAGTTCTACTACCCTTAGCGGGTCCCGTCTGCGGTCGAGCGCCCCTGGTGGCCCCCCATCAGGCCCGGTGCTGCGCTCGTGGGCAAAGCATAAAGCTGGAGCGGGTGAAGGGATTCGGACCCTCGACTTTCTGCTTGGGAAGCCTTGCCCCCAGATACGGAGTTTTCAAGCAGGCCCTTTAGCCTGTCTGGGAGAGGGCGTTTACCACTCAGGGCCAGGGACACATAGCCCTTTGACAGGCCCGACAGCTTTGCTAGCTCAGCCACGCCCCTGTTTCGCATTGGATGCCTCCCTTTTCAGCTTGTCCTCTATGGCCTCCTCTAGCCACTGCCCCAGGGTCTTGCGGCTGGCGACAGCGGCTACCCTGGCCTGGTGGAGCACTTCCGGCTCCATCCTGATACTGAGATTGGGCTTCCGCTTGCTGGTTTGCACGCCTTTGTGGTAATGCATGTCCTACCAAGGCCAAGGGCTTCTTGACAACGTAAGTGTTTCAGAGTATTAATGATGTATCAGGTTGTAAAGCATACATATTGGAGCTATAAGGGGGTGAAATGGGATGGAAAAGATACTTCTCGTAGTCGGCGGCATAGCTGCCGTGATTGGTGTCGGCAGTCTGATAACGGGCGATGTTGGGGCTGGGGTCGTCTTCATTGCGATATGGCTGGGGGCACATTACGGGGCCTACACCATTTATAAGGGCACCGTCCTGAAACGCTTACAAGGAACCGTGTCAGGCGTAGAACTGGGGAGCGAGGCCAAACCTACAGACCCCGCCGTCAGTTCCGAACATCTTATTGCTCTCAGCGCACTCGAACGCATTGCCTTACTGAAGAATCAAACGTCAAAGTTCGATGGTACCATTTCCGAGTTGACATCAAGTGGCAACCTAGAGGCAGTCGGGATAAGGGGTTGCTTCAACGTGCTGGGATTGTATGTTCAAATGCAGCACGGGGTAGTGCCTTCGTCTATAAGCCAATTACTTATTGCTCAGAGAGGATGGATTCTACAAGCCGGTGGGCAACGGACTAGCTACGTTGACGCCTGGAAGCTAGAAGGAGCGACTGAGTGGCATGTTACGAAGTATGAGCCTGGTGCCTGGGAGAATCTGATTGGCCCCACATTGAAGCTTGCCGAGTTCCTATCCGAATACTTTGGCAAGCCAGGCGACCTTCAGTGGAAGATAACCGAAATTGAAGCCATAGGGCGATTCTATAAGGGCACAGGGCAATTAAGATTACCCACCGTGGGACAGTTTTCGCAGCCACCATCGGCCAGACCCAGTTCGGAGGCTCCTTCCGACAAGTCAGGTGACGTTGATGTCTTTAATTTCCCTAAGTATGTAGCGCATGCCTTAATGACCGCTGCAAAACTATTGGGAAAGACCAGCGTCAGTGCAGATTCTATGGCGGAGTATGTCGGCAACGTATTCTGTTACTGCCTGAAGGCAGGCTTGATGTATCCAGGAGCGATAACTGAACTACTCTATGCTGGCGGGCACTTTACTGCTGACCCCGACTGGGCAAGCAAACGGGAAACAATTCGTGAGTGGCTTGCAAAACGTCAAGGAAGGGCTGTAGAAGAAGGCAGCGTTGTCGACTTTATAAACCTGTGCCAGAACGACTTGCATAGTGCTTTGCAAGCGTCTGATTTACATACAAGATACCCACGTCAACAACGTCTGTATGAGACTATGATGAGCAACAGGCCAACACTACAAAGCGAGCTACTTTGGTATCAAGGAATTGTTTGTGGCGAGTATGCGCTCCTTCTGGCGGAGGCGGACAGGCATGCCGCAGGGCTTGTTCTAGGTCAAGCACTCGGTAGGTCACGAGCGGACGATGCCCGACTCACGTCGGAGGTGAGCAAGCAGGTTATAGTCTATGCGGACAAGATACGAGAGATTTTTAGAATCGAAATCAAGATTAAGTGAGCTTGCGGCACACTCTTGGGATTGGGCCGGCCCCTGTGTGGGTGTCTCCGTCAAACCCAGGCCCTTTTGAGCCAGGCTCAGCAGGCTGCTGACGCCCGTGCACATGGCAGCCTCAGCAGCGCTCTTGCACCATCGCTCAGGTGCGGCGTTAGTGCAGTTTCACCACCATTGCATTGGTTTTGAACCATTCTCGGACAGTTCTTGGCTAGCTTTGTGGCCAGCCCAGGGCAGCGCAATCAGGGCATACTGAGGGCGGGGGCTTAGCCACAGAATAGCCTTCGGCCTAATGGAGCGGGTGAAGGGATTCGGACCCTCGACTTTCTGCTTGGGAAGCAGACACTCTACCGCTGAGTTACACCCGCCCTGGGGCTAATTGTATGAAGACAGCCTCCGGGCGTCAAGAAGGGGTAGGTGCGGGGGCACAGGCCAGGGAAAGGAGAATCAGCACGCCAAGCCGAGCCAACCGCCGCTGCCACATGTTCGTCCCCTTTCCCGGCCTGACCTGAATTCGCCTCAAGCAGTCTCCTTGCCCTGGAAAGGCATCTAGCTCAACCGGGGCAGCGCACCTTGGCTGGGGCTTTCAGCCGGCCCGGCGCTCCCTCTCGTACTCCTCCCAGGTAACCGATCCCTCTTCCTCCTCCGCCAGGGCCTTCAGCCCTTCCTCTACATCCTCAG
>JACPPY010000020.1 GCA_016190755.1 Chloroflexota bacterium
CTTCGACGAGCGTGACAAGTCAAATGCGGTGCGCAGGGCAGTTCGGCGAATAGAGCGTCTGGGGTACCAGGTGGAACTGCAGCCAGCCTGAGGATCGTAGTAGCTCCGGCGGGGGTATTTTCGGAGCAACTTTTGGCCTCTCCTTTCCCCTTGTGCTGACCCGAGGAAGAGATCCCTGTTCGAGTCCTGTACGCTAGGCCGTACAGGACTCGAACCTGGTACACGGTTCGATCCGTAGGATAGGATACTAAGAGTGCAAACTCTAGGATCTGTCGATAGCCGTGGCCAACCGCCTGGCCGGAATGGGTGAGACAGTTGCTGGTTCAACAGCCGTCGGGTGAATTAGGGACGTTCCTCACGTATGTGGGGGTGAACTGCTTGCAATCGACGTATTCGGCGGGCCTATAATGAAGGCGTCCACATTAAGATATGTGATTCCCCTGTGCCAGGGCTGCGATGAACGATGTAATTCACGTCGAGCACCTTAGGAAAACCTACGGCCGCAAGGTGGCCGTTGACGACATATCTTTCCAGGTGGCGGAAGGGGAGATCTTCGGCCTGCTCGGACGCAATGGGGCGGGCAAGACCACAGCCGTGGAGTGCCTTGAAGGGCTGCGTCACCCTGACTCCGGGCGGATGCGCGTACTGGGCCTGGACCCTCGGACGCAGGCGCAGGAGCTGCGGCAGAATATAGGCGCACAGCTCCAGGAGTCTGCGTTGCCCGACCGCATCAAGGTCTGGGAGGCGTTGGACCTCTTCTCGGCTTTCGTCTCGCGCGGCAACGACTGGCGGCCCATGCTGGAGCAATGGGGTCTGGAGGAGAAACGTAATTCGGCCTTTTCCAGCCTTTCCGGGGGCCAGCGACAGCGCCTGCTGGTGGCCCTGGCGCTGGTGAGCAATCCGCGTGTGGTCTTTCTGGACGAGATGACTACCGGTTTGGACCCCGCCGCACGCAGGGTGGCATGGGAGCTCATAAGGCGAATTCGTGACCGGGGCACGACTGTGGTACTGGTGACGCACTTCATGGATGAGGCTGAGTACCTCTGCGACCGTGTGGCGGTTGTGGACCATGGCCGCATCATCGCGCTGGACAGCCCGCAGGGCCTTATCGCCAGCCGAGCCGGCAAGGTACGTATCACTTTCAGCACCAGCGCCGCGGACCTGTCGTGGCTGGAGTCCGTGCCAAACGTGCAACGGGTCGTCAGGCGGAGCACGCGAGTAGAGGTGGAGGGAAGCGGTCCCGTTCTGGCGCTCGTGGCTACCGCACTGGTCAGCCACGGCATATTGCCCTCCGACCTGCGCGCGGAGCAACCATCGCTGGAGGATGTGTTCCTGTCGCTCACGGGGAATGCGGCGGGCAGCTAGCTATGAGGTATCTGCGCACATGCGCTCGCTGATCAAGCTGACCTGGGTCGAGCTGAAGCTCTTCACCAGAGAGCCGGTAACACTGGTGTTCACACTGGCGCTGCCCCTAATATTGCTCCTGGTGCTGGCGGAGGTGTTCGGCAATACGCCTGACCCAGAGGGGAAGATCTACCGGGGAGTGGGTCCCATGGACTACTACACCCCGGCTTACGTCGGGCTGGTCATAAGCGCCGTGGGGATTATCGGCCTGCCGGTCCACCTTGCAGGCTACCGGGAACGTGGAGTGCTGAGGCGGCTGCGGGCCTCTTCAGTGTCGGCGTGGACCGTACTTGGGTCGCAGGTGGCGGTGAGCTTCACCATCGCCATAATCGGCTTCGTACTGCTTACTGCGGCAACCATGCTGGGCTACGATGTGCACCCGCCCAAAGAGCCCGGCCTCTTCGCCATTGCGTTCGTCATCAGCACCCTGGCCTTCGCTTCATTGGGCGTGCTGCTGGGGGCTGTGTTGCCCACGGCACGCGCAGCGCAGCTTGTCGGGCTTCTACTCTTTTTCGTGATGATGTTCGTCGCCGGTGCCGGGCCGCCGCCAGAGGTGTTGAGCCAGACGCTGCGCGACGTGGCGAAGGTGATGCCACTCTCTCACATTGTAGTCCTGCTCCAGGACCCCTGGCTGGGATTTGGCTGGAACAACGCCCGGTTCCTCATCGCCGCCGGTTTCCTGGCGGCGGGAGCTTTGCTGTCCGTGAAGTTCTTCCGATGGGAATAGGCTGTGCCTTCAACGGCGGATTATGACTCTGCTTGCTCCATGCGGTAAAATATCTGCTACGGTCTGGATAGGCCGGAGATTCGGTCCGATCTGATGAAAGACTACTATAACATACTGGGCGTGCCGGAGGGTGCGCCGCAAGAAGATATCAAAAAGGCGTTCCGCCGCCTGGCCGTGCAGTACCATCCGGACAAGAACCCGGGTAACGAGAGACAGGCCGAGGAGAAGTTCAAGGAGATAAACGAGGCGTACAGCGTATTGGGTAGCGAGGCCAAACGCAGGGAGTACGACTACTTCCGCAAGTCGCCGTTCGCTCATTCTCGCGCCGGTGCATACCGGCCGGCCTATTCCCAGGAAGAGGTCTTCGCTTCGTCCTTCTCTGACCCTGACTTTATGGCGGACCTGGACAGGATGTTCCGGTCGGCCGGACTTCGATTCGACTCCGAATTCGTTAACAGCATATTCGGGGGCAGGGGCTTCGTGTTCCAGTTCTACACCGGCACGCGAGGCCGGCGGCGGGATACAAGCAATGCCGGGAGTGCCGCTGGACCGTCGGCAGTGACTATGCTGCAGCGTAAGCCCGGGCTCGCGGCGCGACTCACTGCCCGTATGGCCCGGTTCGTGGTGCACAAGGTGTTCGGCATCGAACTACTGCCGGAGAGAGGCAAGGACCTGGAGGCGAAGGCTATCATCACCCGGACCGAGGCGGAGAAGGGCGCAGAAAAGGAAATCTCCTATAGCCGGGACGGTGTTATGAAGAGGCTGGCGGTCAAGATACCCGCGGGTATCAAGAGCGGCACTCGCATACGGCTCAGGGGTATGGGGCTGAAGGGACAGGTGCCGGGAGACCTGTACGTACAGGTGAAGATCAGGGGCTAGTCCCATTTTACGGCTGTTTTGCCGCAAGCGCAGGGTCAGGAAGAACCATGATTTGCCTGGGTGGCAGTCAGATGTCCACTGTGCCCGGGTGTCCTCTCGCGTGAAATGTCCAGGAGGTCGTGATGACGCAGGAGCTAGGAAAAGTAGAGCGGCCTGAGGCTGCTCAATATCAGGGCAAAAGGAAGCTTTATCTCGTGCCGCTCATACATGTGCACGAGGGGGCGCCGGTTGAGTACGTTGAACTGTGTGGCCGCTACTGGCAGGGGGTGCAGTCCAGCCTGCTGAGCCTTGAGGTGAAGGCAGGCAAGGTGCTTAAGGTGTTCCATGAAGGCGTCTTCAATACCGGAGAAGAAGGGTTGAAGATGGTCGAGAAGATGGATGCCCGGAGCTATGACCTGGTAAGGCGTGTGTGCGAGTCCGGAGCAATGTTCGAGGCGCTGGAGGACGCTGAGTGTTTCGGCGAGCTGATGGACTGGTCGAGGTGCCTTTCAATAGGGCTGGTCAGCCGCACTGCGGCTACCAAGATATCCCAGGAGTATGTCGAGGCGAACAAAAAGCGCAACGAGCACATAGCGAAACGGATAGCCGAGGCGCTGGGCCCAGAGGAAGCGGGCCTGCTGCTCATTTCGGAGGGACATAAGGTCCAGTTCTCCGCCGACATTGAGGTCTTTTATATAGCGCCACCAGCGCTGGACGAGGTGCATCGCTGGGAGCGAGACTATGCACACCGGCCGGAGCAGCCCGGCCAGGAATCAGAGGAGTGATTTTACATAAATGGCATCGAAACGAGACTACTACGAGGTGTTGGGCGTAGACAGGAATGCCGATGAGTCTTCGATAAAGAAGGCCTATCGCAACCTGGCCATGCAGTACCACCCCGACCGCAATCACGACCCGGCAGCTGTGGAGAAGATGAAGGAGCTGAACGAAGCCTACGCCGTGCTCAGCGACCCCCAGAAGAAGGCCAGGTACGACCGGTACGGACACGCCGGATTGGACGGCATGAGCCAGGAGGATATCTTCCGGGATGTCGACTTCGGCAGCCTGTTCCGCGAGTTCGGGTTCGGCGGCAGCATCTTCGATCAGTTTTTCGGAGGAGGTCGCAGGGCCGAGAGCGGTCCCAGGCGTGGCAGGGACTTGAAGCTGGACCTGGATATCACGCTGGAAGAAGTCGCCAGCGGCGTGGAAAAATCGTTGGAGATACCCCTGGCTGAGACGTGTAAATCCTGCCGCGGCTCCGGCGCTGCGCCGGGAGGAGTCGTCGGGTGCGACGAGTGCCGTGGGACGGGCCAGAAGATTAAGGAGAGACAGTCCGGCTTTACCATTATCCGCCAGGTCGGCGTCTGCGCGCATTGCTGCGGTAGAGGCCAGATAGTCAAAGAAGTCTGCAAGGAGTGTCACGGCAAGGGCCAGATCGAGCAGGTGAAGAAGCTCACGGTGAAGGTGCCACGGGGCGTGGAGGCGGGCGAAACGCTGCGGATGAGGGGAGAGGGCGAGCCGGGGGAGTACGGAGCACAGCCGGGAGACCTCTACATCGTTGTTGCGGTCCAGAAGCATCCTGTGTTCGAGCGGCACGGCGATAACCTGCTTTTGGTAAAGGATATCTCCTTTGCCGAGGCAGCGCTGGGTGGTGAGGTGACCGTGCCTTCACTCAATGGCGATGCTAAGGTGATAATCCCCGAGGGCACACAGACGGGAAGCATGTTCCGGGTCCACGGGCATGGTATGCCGCGGAACAAGGGCATGGGCAAGGGAGACCTGTACGTGTCAGTCAAGGTCGTCACGCCGACCGATCTGAGCGATAGGGCAAAAGAACTGCTGCGGCAACTGGCGGACCTGGATGATGGCGGACGGAACGAGCCGGTGGCCAGCAACGCCAATGGCAAGCGCCGCAAGGGCGACAAAGAAGAGTAGGAGAGCATTACCTGTAGAGGCGGACCGCTGTGTCCGCCCTCTGTTCTCTATGTCATGCCCGCGAAAGCGGGCACCCAGGTAAGAGCCATCTGTTATGAACTCTTGCATGCCAGATACGCATGGCTCGCCGTTCTCTCAAAGGGCCATCCCAAATAGTGACTAGGTGCTATTCCTGAGATATTTACCTGGATTCCGCACCCGGAGAGCACCCGCGCTCGGGAATGACTTTTGAGAGTGATAGAGGCCTTGTTCCAGAACAAGCTGCAGACAATACATGCTCTTCACTCCACCAACCCCACCGCTCTCTATTGGACGGCATCAATTAGCCTCAGATTCCAACCACGTGCAAACAAGGAGATTGCGGCTAACGGTATGTCTGACCCTTCCCTGGCGGCTCTACCCGCCGGGATGACAGGTCTTGCAGAGAGGGGATGTCCTGGTGGTGAGCGAAGCCGCTCGGAATACACCAGACGGCGAGTATGTGCCTTCTACTACCAGGGGGGAACCGGGCTTGAAATCGTTCGGAGCAACTCCCTGATATACCACCTGCATCCGGTCCCCTTCGTCGGCAAGCGTGAACCTCATCGATTGGGAGGCGTTATCCCAAGTGATTGATCCTGGGACAACGTCCCCACCTACCTTTAGTGGTTGGCCCGATTTGTCTGCCTTGGCCTGAGCGATAGTGATATGATTCGGCACTCCACCCGGACCGCCAGGTGAAGTTAAGAGCTTGAAGCCTACTACTATACCCACTAAGGCAATAAGTGTTACTGCAACGATAGTTATCTGCTTTTTGCTCATACGGCACCTTCAATGGACCAGCCGGTCGTCACAGCAAGAACGTAGCCAGGGACACCATCGCCAATATCACTGCACCTAGCGCTATCGCCCATTTCTTGACCACCGTCATGTTCCACCTACTCAGGGGATGCTGTCCCAGGAGACCGGTACGCTGCATGACTTCAAGCATGACGGCGACCCCGACGACGTTGGACAGAACACCCAACAGCAAGAATATACTCTGGTATTGCGCCAAAAGGCCCGCAATTCCAGCTATACCCAACACAGGCAGCACATCGCTCAGATGGTGTGCGCAGCAGGCCACCATAGAGGCCCCGGAGATGCCACCGGAGGCAGCTACCGACGCGGTCGCCGAAGCCTTGCGCGCTTTGATGCTGCGCCTGATATATGAGAACAGCCCTGCCTGAATACCAAATCCAGCGGAAAGCGGCGCAATCAGGTACCATTGAGAGGCTGCCTGCTCAAGTGAATGCCTCAGTCCCTGTGCCGGCGTGACGATGCCGATGTAGACCAGAAATAGAGCAATTGCTGCGGCAGAACCAACCAGGAAGTGACTCTTCACGTGCGAAGGCCTCGATGGTATGTTTTCCACGCCACGTTCGGTACGGTCTGCGACAACGTTGACACCTATTTGTCGACTATAGCGCGCATACTACAGGTCCCACTTGAAGACCATATTACCTGCGCCTGCGATGTCTTTGATATCCATCTTGATGTATTTCGCCTGGCCCTGTTTCAAGGTGTCTGGAATCGGAAAGGCCAGAGTGCCACTCCGATGATGTCCACCGGGCTCGGACAGCCAAGAAATGGGTGCATAATTCTTTCCGCTATCATCGACCAGCACCGCGAGCTTGGACAGGTCAAACACGTCAAGATTCACGGAGTGAGTATTCATAGAGATACTGAAGACGAGCGACCCATTCTTCTCACCCATCCATTGTGCCGATACCGTTACCGGACCCTGGCTGTTTTCTTTCGACGTTCCCCCTATGGGAGATTTGCCTCCGACTGCCAACGTGTATCCACCGGATGTCTGCTGAGGCTGCTGCTCGGTTGAATTCCCTGAGCAGCCGCTTCCTACCAGTCCCAGGAGGACGACCACAGTGGATACAATCAGCACTTTGAACGATCTTAGGTTCACTTCTCTCCCTCTGGGTTTAGAGACGTGCCACACTTGGCGCAGAAGCGATCATCAGGGCCAATTGCAGCCGCGCAGCCGGGGCATTTCAAACTCAAGGCTGCTCCGCAGCGAGAGCAGAACGCATCATCGGTTTGGATGTGGGAACCGCAGCTCGGGCAGTATTTGCCTTCCGCCCCAATGTCCTTGCCTCTTTTATTCCGTATCTGCGAAACACGGGACTCAATATCCTGGTCCTGCTGGATCGCGCCTCTGGCGCCACGCCGTGCTGAGACCCGCGCCTCTATTTCCTCATCTATATGGTCTGCCGCTTCGAAGTTCCTCGCGCTCTGAAGTTCATCGGCTGTCTTGATCAGGGCTACGGCCTTTTCCTCATACTTCTTCCTGAGCTCCTGGTAGTCGCTCTGTGACAGGCTGCCTATCTCATAGTCGGACTCCAATTCGCTGATAGCGAGGAGAGTGGCGTCTTTCTTGGCAAGCACCTCGCTGACCTCGCTGTCAACGACAAGCTTGAGCCCGCCTCGCCGCCCAACCCCTCTTAGCAACGGCAAGGAAACCACGCCTATCGACACGAGGACCAGTAGGATAGCTGCAAACGTGATCATCTGGTACCCTCTTCCTTGAACTTTTTCAATTCCTCTTCCAATCTTCCCCGGTATTCCTCTATGGATACCGGCTGGAGCGTATGTATCTCCTCTGATGCTTCTTCTCTCTTACCCCTTCTGGCCCATGCCCTGAGTAAGAAGAATAACCCTGTTCCGCCAAGAACTACTGCCGCGAAGGGAACGACCCAGGCAAACAGATTGAACCCCTTTTTCGTCGGTGCGGAGAGCATCTTCTCGCCATACCGGCCGACGAAGTAGGCTATTATCTGTTCCTTGTTCTGGCCTTGGCCCATTAACTCCGCTATCTTGTCCCTGATCTGGTTGGCCTGTTCGCAGTCGCATACATCCACCACCATGGTGCAACCGCACTGGCACATGAGCTCCCCTTCCACGTCCTTGGATGACAGTGCATAGGCTGGTGCAACCGTCGCTACCGCAAGTAGTAGAAGGAGGAACAGGACGGCGGATATCTTAACTTTCATATTTGTCCTCCTCAACATATGATCCCGCCCGCGCTAGGCGCGCGAGCTCGTGTTTCCTCTCCCGAGCGTCGGGCCAGAATGCTACTATCGTGCCCGCTATCAATACCAATCCACCGATCCATATCCACAGCACCATGGGGTTGACGATGAACTTGAAGGCGGCCTTTTGCTGCTCCCAGCCCTCGAGTATTATGTACAGGTCCTCGACCGGGGTGGTCCGGATGGCGACCTCGGTGACCGGGTTCTCATGGTTCTGGTGGAAGGTCTTGGCTGGTGTAACTGTAGCCACCTTCTGCTGTCCGCCGTTATACACATCCAATGTGGCGGTGATTACCTCCCGTTTCTCGGTGGGGAAATAGTCCATTCCCTGATACACTAACGTGTAGTTGTTTATCTTTCCCGATTCACCTGGCGAAAGTGTGAACTCCACCTCCTTATCATAGGCCTGGGAGGCGATTATGCCTACCGCCATCAGAATAACTCCCAGGTGCACTATGTAACCCCCGTAGCGCGGCTTGTTGTGCCACACCATGCCACCAAGCGCCGCCAGATAATTCTGGCCATTGTTACGATGCTTGGCCCGTGTGCCACGGTATATCTCCAGAAGTATGGTGGAAGCCACGAAGATGGTCAGTGAAAAGGCAATGAGCGCGTAGCCTTCCCTTATACCGGCTATGAACAGCCCCAAAGTGACGGCAAGCGCAATACTGAAGGGGTAGAGAAAGTTCCTGATGATGTTGTCCTTCGACGCCCGTCTCCATCCGATGAGTGGACAGATGCCCATAAGGGCTATCAGCCCCAGGAATATGGGAGCAGTCACGCTCTTGAAGAACGGTGGGCCCACTGTTACCTTGACACCACGAACCGCCTCTGAGACCAGGGGGAAAACAGTTCCCAAGAAGACGGCGAAGGCGGCGCCAACCAGTATCAGGTTGTTGAATAAGAAGCTGCTCTCCCTGGACAGAAATGAGTCCAACTCGTTCTCTCCCTTAAGTTGCGGCAGCCGATACAATGTTAGCCACGCAGAGACCACCACTATTAGTGCCATCAGGGCGATGAAAAGCGGTCCCATGTTCGACTGGCCGAAGGAGTGCACCGAGGAAATGACGCCGCTGCGCGTGAGGAACGTGCCGAATATGGTTAGCGTGAAGGTAGTTACAATCAGCGCAATGTTCCATACCTTGAGCATGCCCCTCCGTTGCTGTATCATGACCGAGTGAAGATAGGCAGTTCCTACCAGCCAGGGCATGAAGGAGGCGCTCTCCACCGGGTCCCAGCCCCAATAGCCGCCCCAGCCCAACTCCGTATATGCCCACTGAGCGCCGAAGAGATTGCCTAGACTCAGGAACAACCAGGCGAACAGCGTCCATCTTCTTGTGCTTTTGATCCACTGGTCGTCCAACCGGCCGGTTATCAATGCTGCTAAACAGAAGGCGAATGGGACACTGAACCCGACGTACCCGATGTAAAGGGTGAGGGGATGGAAATACATGCCGACGTTTTCCAGGAGCGGGTTGAGGCCGTTGCCATCCGGAGGCACGGCATCAAACCTCTCGAAAGGAGAGGAGAGGAAGTTCACGATGAGCAGGAAGGAAACCAGGATAACTCCCATTACTGCCACGACATAGGGAGCCATTTCCCGGTTCCGGTTCCTTGTCTGGTATACCACCACCACCGCGAACGCCGATAGTACCAAGGTCCACAGCAGAAGTGAGCCTTCCTGTCCTCCCCAGAAGGCCCCCACCAGATAAAACGTGCTCATCGCGCGGTCGCTGTACCCGTAGACGTAGCTCACCTGGAAATCATGTGTGAGGAAGGCGTACCACAATGCCGCAGCAGCCACGGTGGTCAGACCGAACACCACGACCACGGCCCAGCGGCCACTGGTCGCCAACTCCGGTAGCCCCCTGCGGGCGCCGACGATGACCGCCAGGACAAAATATATCGCTAAGAGCAGGGCTAAAATCAGGGCAATCTGGCCGATTTGTGTCATTCTAGAGTATCTCCAATCATTGTTTCGAAGCTTCCACGTCAAGCCCCATTTCTATTCGGACTTAACTGTTCTCATAACATCGGTAAGTCGGTTTGCCGGTATAGCGGAGTTGATCAGCATGACCCAGACGACTCTATGCCCATCACGCAAGAAGTAGTTCACGCCACCCGAGCCCGTTGTATAGAATACTTGCCGCCCGTCCACGGTAACCGGAGTGGGCTTGGAGAACGGTGTTCCTCCTTTTCCAATTGCTGAAACCATGCGTTGCAGAAGCTGCTCGGCTTCCGAGTCTTTTGTTGCAATCCCGACCCATAGGGTCATCTTCTCGCCAGACGCCTGATAGTTTGCGAGGTATCCATCCGTAATGCCGATGTCTCCCGAGTGCATACTGCGCATCTGCTGCAACGCCGCTTCCCCTGTGAGCAAGTCGACACGCTTCAAGTCACCTATATGGGTCGGAGCCCCCAAGTCTGGTTCTACCATGGCGCTGCGCAGGCTGGTCCAAGCCCCGATCACCAAGCCTATTACCAGTACCACCTGAATCCAGAACAGGGTTCTCTTGTACACTGGCCGGCGCCGCGGCGGCGATAGCGCCGCACGGGTCTCGCGCGCGCTGTCCGCTTCTCTCTCCGGCATCTCTAGGCGGCCCTCCGCGTCTTCTGGCCGCAGGCATTGCAGAAGTTATCGTTGGGATCCAGCCTTGTGCCGCACCTGGTACAGAACTGCCCTCCACCAGAAGTCTGCCGGGCACCTGGAGCCGGACTGGCGCCGGAAGCCTGTCGGGCTGATTGAACAGGCTTTACCTGCTCCTGTTTTGTCTGCCTTATAGGTTCCCGTTTTGATGCCCGCCGACGTTCTTCCGCTTGCCTCTGAGCTTCAAACCTGGCTGCCCTACGTGATTGGGCCGCGCGAACAGTCGCGGGCACCGGCTTGCGCTTGAAAACAGCGAAACCAATTATTAGCAGCACTAACGCCCCACCGACTACGCCCAGCAACATAGGTGTGTTGATCCCTCCAGCACCAGTCCCTGTCCCACTACCTTGTTTCTTGGCCACCGAGGGTTTGCTATCCGACTTGGTGTATGAGGCGTCCACGTTGATCACCTGGCCTGGCGCTACATTAGAGAATGTGTAGGTGTAGTACTTCAGCCCGGCGGAATCAGTATTCACGGAAGTATAACCCTCAGGCGGTTTGAAGTTGGTTGCTTTGAGCGGCTGCTGTACCTCGACATCCAGCTTATCTATGGCATAGGGCGCAACGTACTTGAAATTAAAGGACTTGTCCGGCTGTCCTTTAATGCCGTCCCAGTAGTATTCCAGGAAGTAAGTGGGTATCGGCAACGTGTATGATATGTTCATGGTCTCCTGTTCCGTCGATGTATCATAAAGCTGGCACAAGTGCTCGTTACCAGGCTGCTTCAAGGCGCACACCTGGTTGATCTCTGAGCCTGCGGGGGTTGGGAATTTTACCAGCTTGGGAAAGGCCGACCCGTCTTTGAACTCGCCCTGGTACATGACCAGTATGCGAGTATCGTCGTATTCGGGCCACACAGATAGTTTCATGGCCTTGATGGTCAGTGGATTGTCGGATGCCGCGGTTACCGGTGAGACAACGAACGCCATTGTGGCCAGCATCCCCAGCAAGAGTAGTATCCGGAACAGCACGCTTACCTTCTTCATATCTATCTCCATTTGATCAACTTGGTATGACCGCGGGCTTACTGTAGCCCGTTGATACTGTACTGTTGTCGTTATGAATCTTTCGGGTACACAGCATCAGGGTGTTCCTGCAGATGTTATTCGGCGCTCCGCCCTCAACGTCCTGACCAGCGCCGGCACAGAGAAGGCCAGCATAACCAGAGATACTACTTGGGCTTCCTGTAACCCCCAGAATAGCACTGCCTCCTGTCGCACAGACGTCAGCAGCAGGCGGCCCACCGCGTATGCCGACACGTAAATCAGGAATAGAGCGCCCGGAGCCTTTGTTCGGCGTTCCAGAAGGAGGACGCCAACCAGAGTCAGAGCGTTCCATATTTGCTCGTACACCACATAGGGATGAGTCGCCACACCCTTCAGGTAATCGGGAATCATCGCGCCGGGGTTTACGTAGATAAAGCCCCAGGGAAGCGTTGTCACCCCACCATACGCGTCGCCATTAACAATGCAGGCGAACCGACCAATGATCTGTCCCACGAGCAGCGCCGGCACGGCGGCGTCGGCAAGAGGCCGAAAAGGAATCTTCTGTACCCTGGTATAGATGGCCACAGCTATGCCACCGCCAACAAGGCCGCCCCAGATTGCCAGCCCCTGGAAGCCCAATATCTGGCCTGGATTCGCCATGTATTGCTCGAGATGGTCCAATACGTGGAACAATCTTGCACCCACTATGCCAGCAACGGCGATCAGCATCATCAGGTTGTACACATGACTGCTTGGCAAGCCAATCTTCTTGCATCTCTTCACCGCCACAACCGTTGCGCCAACGAAGGCCAGCACCACAAAGATGCTGTACCAGTGGATTTGGAAAGGTCCTACATGTAGGACCACTGGATCGATATCAATAACTATGCCGTTCATGTTTCAGAGTTAGCGGCAGCCGTGCCCGGGGCACCTGCTGCCATCATTCCCTCCATTCGTTCTTGTTGTATGTTCAACCACTACCGTATTACCGTATCCGCGTCTCAAGTTCCAGTCCAAGCTGAACAGCGCGATGATGATGAACTCAAACAACGTCCAGGTTGCTGTCTGTGACATTATACATCCCTCCTCGAATCTCCTCGAATTTCAGCGCCAGCTCAGGCGGCCGGAGCTATGGGTCAATTGCAGCAGATGGACGCACCCTCCTATCCATACCTCGATCATGACCTGGTGCGCCGACTCGCCGTGCCCGGCCGTACAATCGATGATCAGCCTCGCCAGAGACACGCCTTCTCGCAACACGGTCCCGTTGAAGGCGACGATCACGTCCCCCGGCTGAAGCCCGGCCCGGTCTGCCGGGCTATTAGGCACTACTTCAGTCACCAGAGCACCATGATCAATGCCCAATCCGTAGTAGGGCGCAGTCTTCGCTGTTACCGGGACATAGACGATCCCTAGGTCTGCCCGTGATATCGTTCGGGCCGTGCTCGATGCTAGTCCTGAGGCTGTGCCCCAGTCCAGCGGCTGCGTGAGCCCTATTCCAACCGCGGCCATCAACAGAAGGGTGGCCACTACGGCAAACCCTTTCCTTTTGGTCATTTTCTGCAACCCCACCGCGACATTCGAGAAAGATTATGTTCGGGAGGGATTAAGGGTCTCTGAAGAGAATCTAAGAGTCAGCTAAAGAGTCTGAGAGCTGGATTAGAATTCGAGGCATTGAGATCGTTGTTCCATTGGCGGGTCAACTCCGGAGCACATACCCCACGCCGCGAACCGTTTGAATAACACCTGGACGCGCGTCGACACCCAATTTGGAGCGTAGGTAGCGCACATAAACCTCTATCACATTAGAATCACGGCCGAAGTCATATCCCCAAACACGCCTGAATATTTCTTGCCGCGTCAGCACCTTGTTGGGATTGCGCAAGAAGAGTTCCAGCAGATTGAATTCCAGGGTCGAAAGAGGGATGGGGACATCGCCTCGTGTGACCTGTCTAGCCGAGATATCCATGCTGATGTCATGGAACCTGAGCGTTTCTCCATGCTCCGGATGACAGCGGCGCAGCAACGCCTTGATCCGCAACACCAGCTCGTCGAAGTCAAAAGGCTTCACCAGATAGTCGTCGGCGCCCGCATCGAAGCCGCTTATTTTGTCGGCCATCGTGCCCTTGGCTGTAAGCATCAATATCGGTGCTTGGCTGCCTTGTCTCAATCTCCTGGCCACCTCAAAGCCATCCATGCCGGGCAGTAGAACATCCAGTATGATAATGTCCGGTTCGTTCTCTCTGGCCCTTGCCAGCGCCTCTTGTCCGTCCCTGGCGATCTCCACCTTGAAGCCCTCAAAAGACAAGCCTCTCTTCAGCAAACCGCAGATGTCCGGGTCATCATCAACAATCAGGACATTCATGTTCTTGGTATTAACTCTCAGGGAACGCCCGCCATTGGCTGCCTGACCATTCCCCGGAGCCAGGTCGCTGTTCCCGAACAGGCCCTTTATGGCCGTATTGTTTGGGAGTCTGTCATCTCTTGCGCTGTATTCCATTTTGCCATCCACGGTCTACGCCCTTAACAAGGCACCAATTTCCTGCGGTCTGCTTCATCACGTGGGAGGGGTGACTGAATGAATCATACTGGTTATATCCAATTATGTCCAATAAGACTCAAGCTGTCATTAAGGAATTATTGAGCCCCAACACAGGTAGCCGTTGTGCGGCCAGTCTCGCTTGTATCAATTAGGCTACCGCTATGGTCAACTCGTGTCTCGTGGCTTAAGATTAATTGACCTTGGGCGTTGATGTTGCCGGCTCATATTTGGAGGCGCATTTGCTCAACACCTCCGTGGCGGCGAAAACCCCATCTGGCCCCATCCTTCCAACCACCACCATGCTCACATCCCCTCTTTTCACGTCTGCAAAGAATGTATCGGGCATAGGGCCGGTATAGACAACAGCAAGATTCTGCTTTGGCCCTGCGGTGTCCTTTTCGTCCGTGATAGTGAACCGCGTCGTCCTTGTAGCAACATCGTACGTAACATCGACGTCTTTGAATATTGGGCCTTCGATCCTTACCGCGTCTGGAATCTTCACCTGCTTCACGGAGAGAGCACCATTCTCTTTTTTGCCCTGGATGACGACTTCAGTGCCCTGGCTAATCATGCTGCTCATCTTGCCGCTATAGACTATAGGGAGGTCCGTCTTCCCATCAGTGACAGTGAACCCGCTTGGTTTCGCGTAGGGGCCGGAAGTGTCTAACTTTGCCACCCAGCCGTGTACCTTTATCTCTTGCTGGTCAGTGTTTGCCAGCGCCTGTTTGAAATCGCTTACGCTCATCCCCAGAGATGCCTGCATGTCTTTGAACTGCGTGACGGTCAGCGAGTAACTGCCGAACTTTCCAAAGGCGCTGAAAAGCAGGCTCCCAAAGGCCACCACAATGAGAACTCCCCCAACGAGAAAGATACGTCTGGATTTCCGTCTAGGTTTCATGGTTCAGCTCCTCAAGTCGAGAACAGAGAACATCGTTCTGCCCTTTTACTTCACAATTGTAGCATCTGTCCGATGTTCGCGCCGAATTGGCGTCGGCGTCGAACCGCTGTCTGCTGATACAGAATATATGGCCAACGGCTTAAGGCAGCATGAAGCTATCCTGAGAGTTCGATTAGACCTTTATTTTACCTTCAGGAGAAAGGCCTTCAGCCCTTTCATGAGCACCTCCATCAACCGGAATCTGGCGTTATTGCGCCTGAGGAAAACTTTGTCAATGATCATGGCGATCGCACCATGGCGTTTCCATCCCGAGCGTCCCGCGAAACGCGCTGATGGAGGGGTTGGGAGTGAGGGCAATATGGTTGGGACGGCGCCCGGACGTTGTTTTGGACAGGCAAATTGCCTCTCAAAGCGGCTTTTGAAGGCCCGGGGAGCAATGCGGGCGATTTCC
>JACPPY010000022.1 GCA_016190755.1 Chloroflexota bacterium
AGTGTATACATCCGGAGATGTCAATACCTCTTCGGTAACTCTTTTGGCACCACATCGCCGGTTTTCCCGCGGAAATTCATATCTGGGCCGCCGAGAACTCGTATCTGGGGCGAAAAACTCACTGTAGAAGATGGGCCTGAGGCAGGTAGACGAGCGGCCGTGTGAGATATACTAAAGTCGTGTGCCTCTAGGAGTATTGGATAAGAGCTTGGGACGAATTGTCTCCTCCTAAAAAGTAACCCATATCTCTGGTATAATCTGTTACCAAGGTCCGGCCTTTACAAAAGCTTTGCCGCAACACCACCACGTGATAGCTGTGCAATGACGTCAGTGGTCACGGTGCCAGGACTATCTTGATGTAGTCCCGGTTGTTCATCAGCAGGTCAAACCCTTTCAAAGCGTCTCTCAGCGGCAGCACCTCGCTGACTATCGGTCCGAGCTTGACCTTGCCCGACTGGACCAGGTTTATCGCCCTTTCCCACGTCTCGGCGGTGCGCCCCATGCTGGTGATGATGTTTATACCACGCTTGCGGAGCTGGGTGAACACGTGGAGCTCGACCGGGTCATCCGTGGCTCCGAGGGTGCAGATCTGGCCTCCGGCCTTGACCATCGCCATGGCCTGCAGCATTGCCTGGCCTGTGCCGGCGGCTTCGAAGACCTGGTCGACGCCGCGGTCGTTCGTAAGCTTTTTTACTTTGGCCACCACGTCCTCTTTATCCGCCATGAAGACCGCGTCGGCGCCGAAGTCACGGGCAAGCTCCAGCCTTTTCTTCGACCTGGACGTGCCGACAACAATCAGCGGCCAGGCGCCCGCCGCCTTGAGGCATTGTAGTAGAAGCAGCCCTATTGGGCCCGGCCCGAGAAGCGCCACCGAGTTGCCTGGCAGGACCGGCATCTGCTCCAGCCCGTGAAGACCAGCGCCGAGCACTTCGATAATGGGCACTTGCATGTCAGGTATTTCATCCGGTATCTTGATCACCGCCTTGGCCAGGATGGGCATGTATTCCGCCATGCCCCCGCCGCGGGCCATGGTGTAGTTCGAGCAGATGTTGGGGCGCCCGCTCTTGCAGTTATAGCAGTTGCCGCAAGAGGCGATCGGCTCCATGCTTACCCTTGTCCCTATCTTGATGTTGTTGACGTTTTCTCCCCGGGCAATCACCTCGCCGCAGACCTCGTGGCCGATGATGGCCGGCAGGAGAGGCCCATATACCTTCGCCATATGCTCCGACCAGTTGTATATGTGCACATCGTTGCCACAAATGGCGCAGCTCTTTACCTTCACCACTACCTCGTCCGACAGCGGGCTGGGCTTCTCGGCCTGGATAAGCTCTAGCCCTACACCCGGCCTGGTTTTGGCTACTGCTAGCATCATCTCCTCCCTGTAACGTCCTTCAAGTCCAGCTCGGCGAGCTTCTGTTTCGTGGGTATCCCTTCCTCGCTCCACCCACGGTGCTCGTAGTACGACTTCAGCAATGTCCCCATTGGAATCAGATGGTCGGGGAACTCGCTCTTGCCTCCCCGTGGCAGGGTAAGAAGCCTCGGCGGCAGGAAATCGTCCTTCCTGCTGATCCCTCGACGAACGTTGATCATGCGCTTCAGGTTGAAGATGCGCTCGCCGCTCCGCATAAACTCGTCCAGGCCCATTCCCCAACCGGTAACGAAGTTCAACCACTCAACGAATTGCTCCGGCTTTATGCCGGTAAAGCTTTCCGGGTATTCCCTCAACCAGATCTTGGGAACATAGAGGAACTTGCAGGCGGTCATGGAATCCATCAAGTTGTCGAAGTTCTGCGACCACGCGGTCAGCTCAGCGATTCCGGCGATGGCGGTGGGGTTCATTACTGCCTCTTTTGCTTCCTGGCTCTTCAGGTAAGGGATCTGGTAGCCCCGGGACCACAGCGTAGCCCCATCCAGGTGATCGCCGCCGCGGCTGGCGGTCGCGTCCCGCAAGGCCCAGGCATTATGGCACCTTGGGTCATGGAACGACAGGTCCAGACCTTTGACGTGTATGGCGTATTCCGCTGCTTGCTGGCCTATGTGCTCGGCGGCCTTCCTGACCCCCTGGGCCAGAATCCGCCCGAAGCCTTCCGCCCTACCCACCTTTTTCATCATCTCCACCATGGCCTCGGCATTGCCCCACTTGAGCTCCAGGCCATCGGTGTCCTTCTTGCTGATAAGCCCCTTCTCATAGCACTCGATGGCAAAGGTGATCGCGTTGCCGGCCGAGATGCAGTCCATGCCCGACCGGTTGCACACCTCGAAGGAGGTGTGCAAGGCTTCCATGTCATCTATCAGGGCGTTGGCCCCTCCGGGACAGAAGTGCTCGGCGTGCATGTGTCTCTGCTTGTTGTGCACGCCCGATACTACGCAGCTCGTCCGGCAGCCGGCGCAGGGCCTTGATTCGGTGATGATCATGGCCTGCGAGGACTTCTCTCCGAACCCCGGATATTCTCCCAGAGTGAAGTTCTTTAATCCTGCCATTGAGTCTGTCAGGTGCGCGTAGGCGTCGATGATCCTCTGGGTTGTGCGGGCAGAGTCGTCTACCGTAGGCGGGAAATGTCTCCGGACGCTGCTTTTGAGCCCCTCCCTATCGTAGACAGAGGGCTTGCGCGTTCCTCTTACCGCGATTGCCTTGAGTTTCTTGTATCCCATTACCGCGCCCATGCCTGTCCTGGCGGCGGCCCTGGCGTCGGGCCCGTCACCCATGACCGAGGCGAAGCTCACCAGCCTCTCGCCAGCCACGCCGATGGTCGCCACCGAGGTCCGCCTGCCCGTCTCAGCCTGCAGGATGGCAACGGTCTCATAGGTATCCTTCCCCCAGAGGTGGGAGGCGTCCAGGATTCTGGCCCGATCGTCGTCGATATCCAGGTACACCGGCCGGTTTGCCGCGCCCTTGATCACGATGCCCATGTATCCGGTTCGGCTCAGCGCGACTGCCCACGTGCCGGCGCCGTGAGCCTCGCCGTAGATGCCGGTCAAGGGTGAGATGGCGGCCACGATCCAGATGTTGGCGCTTGGGGCTGGCGTTCCGGTGAGAGGGCCAGTCATGAATATCAACGGGGTTTCAGGAGATAACGGCCGCGTGGAAGCGTTTGTTTCGCTCCACAGTATGCTGGCAGCCAGGCCGGCGCCGCCGATGAACTTCTTCAGCGTCTGTTCCTTGACCTCCTCGGTGCGGATTGTCTCCGTGGACAAGTCGACCCGCAGGATCCTGGAGCAGTTGTCATTGGACATTGAACATCCTCCTCATAGGAACCCGGACCGCCCGATACGGGATTGTAGTACCCGATCGAAGCAACGTCAATGGGCTGCGGCGCTTGCTGCCTCCGGCAATTGCACGTTGGAACATGCCCGACTATAATAAGCGTTTGATGGAAAGGGCATGATCAGTTCAGCAGAGAAGGTAGACAAGTGGTCCGGGTACGAAAGAATACTGGTACCGATAAGCGGCGAGGAGACCGACCGAGAAGTCATACGGCTTGCCTGCGAGTTATCCAAGTTTGCAAAGAAAGCCAAGTGCAAGATACTTATCCTCTACGTGATCCAGGTCCGGCGCAGCCTGCCGCTGGATGCCGCGATAGAGCCGGAAGTCCAGAAAGCGGAGCAGTCACTGAGTGAGGCGGAAAACGTGGCGTCGGCCTGCGAGTGCGAGTGCGATGTCGAGACGGATGTGCTACAGGCACGCGAAGTAGGTGTGGCCATAGTTGATGAGGCAATAGAGCATCAGGCGGATATCATACTCTTGGGGGCGGGCTATAAAAAGAGACTTGGCGTCGCCACCATCAGCCCCACGGCGCTCGCCGTACTCAGAGATGCGCCATGCCGTGTCGTTCTCATTCGCCCTCCTCTCTCCGGGGTTGAAGTGAAATGAACATAATAATTGTGGGTTGTGGTCGTGTCGGTGCTCAATTGGCTGCGCTGCTGGATGCTGAAGGACACAAGGTCACGATGCTTGACATTTCGGCCAACAGCTTCCGGCGGTTGCCGTCCACCTTCGGAGGGACGGCCATGGTCGGCGATGGAACCGACGAGAGCGCCTTGCGCAAGGCCGGGATCGAAAAGGCAGACGCACTGGTTGCCGTTACTCAGGGCGACAACCGCAATATCATGTCAGCCCAGGTGGCCAAGCACATATTTAACGTACCGAAGGTGCTGTGCCGCATTTACGACCCTCTCCGGAAAGATATCTACGACACTTTAGGCCTTGAGGCCATTAGCCCGACAACTGTCCTGGCGCAACTGTTGAAAGCCAGGCTGGAGGTCCAGTAGGAGGCCCAGTGTATATCATCATTGTTGGCGGCGGGCAGGTGGGTTATTCTCTGTGTAAAGCCCTGCTGGACGAAGGGCACGAGGTGCTGATCATCGAGAAGGACGCCTCCAAGTGCGAGCGCATAAACGATGAGATGGGTGCGGTGTGCATGCGCGGCGATGGTTGTGAGACAAGTACTCTGTCAGATGCTGGCGCGGCCAGGGCGGATATGTTCATCTCCGCCACCAACGAGGATGAGGACAACCTTGTTTCCTGTCAGGTGGCAAAGCATAAGTTCGGCGTCCCGCGCACCATTGCTCGCATAAACAACCCCAAGAACGAAATCATTTTCAAGAAGCTGGGAGTGAACTATACCGTCAGCTCGGTCAACCTCATCATGGAGCATATCCAGGAGGAGATGCCCACCCATCCCCTGGTCCATCTAATAACCATAGAGCCTGAGGGAATGGAAGTCGTCGAGATAAGGATACCGCAGCATGCCGCTGCCATCGGTAAAAAGCTCAAAGACCTTCCTATTGACCCAGCATCTCTGCTCTGCGCCCTGATCAGGACGGGCTCGTCACCTGTCCAGCCTGACCCGGATACCGTAGTGAAAGCTGGAGACAAGTTTATCGCCGTAGTTAGTCCTTCGATTGAGGGCCAACTTCGCTCGACTCTGGTTGGAGCGTAATGGGACACGGCAGGTCCGTGCTCGTCGTGAGTAGAGCTACTATGCGCAAGTTAACCAAGGCCGTGGCCTTCCAGGGAGAGAAAGGCGCCTTCAGCGAGGACGCTGTAGCCAAGCTCTTCGGTGATGTCCCCGTCCTGCCCTGCCCTACGCTGGCGGACGTCTTTTCTGCTGTATGGCAAGGCAAAGCGGACTACTCTGTCGTGCCCGTGGAGAACTCTACGGCAGGAAGCATTAACGACACCTACGACCTAATGCTCAAGTATGACCTCAACATATGTGGCGAGGTCCAGCTCAGGGTGAGCCACTGCTTCATGGCGCTTCCCGGCGAGACTATCCAGTCCATCACCCGGGTGTACTCTCACCCTCAGGCCCTGGCCCAATGCTCGGATTACCTGGGTAAACTGCACATCGAAATCATCCCTACATATGATACGGCTGGCAGCGCCAAGATGATAAAGGAACAAGAGTTGCACCACTGCGCCGCAGTTGCCAGCAAACGTGCCGCCCAATGCTACGGCCTGGAAATACTGGCGGCCAATATAGAGACCAACCCCAGGAACTACACCAGGTTCCTGGCCATATCCAGGGAGAAAGCACAGCGGAGCTCTAGAAACAAGACCTCACTGATATTCGCCGCGCCAAACGCGCCGGGGGCGCTGTACACTTGCCTGGGCTCTTTCGCCAACCGCAAAATCAACCTCACCAAGCTGGAGTCCCGGCCGGGAGGGGACAGGCCCTGGGAATATATTTTCTACGCTGACTTTGAAGGGCACATCGATGATGCTCCTTGCGCCGAAGCGTTGGACGAGCTACGAAAATATAACGCACTCGTCAAGATTCTCGGCTCGTACCCGATGGCTACTGAGTAACGGTCTAGCGGTATCCGTAGAACGGCGTGCCTTGTCTGCCGCAACTGCCGCTAAGTACCACCCAATTGTCCTCCACTTTGGCGTCTGTTAATATGCAGTTATGAGGCTTGGCGCTTATGATCTGGATGGACCGTTGCCCAAGCTCAGGGAACCCCACGCCCTGGTAGTGTTGTCACCGTGGATAGACGCTGGGAGTGTAGGCACCCTGGTGATGTCTGCGTTGTCAGCCCGCTTCGGCGCCAGGGAACTGGGCAGGCTGGCGAAGCCTGGCTGTTTTTTTGATTTCACACGATACCGCCCGGTAACTTTGATCCGCAATGGCATGCGCGAGCTCAGCATACCCAACAGCGTGATCAGCTACTCTATTAACGAGCGTGGCAACGACTTTCTTTTCATCCGTCTTCTGGAGCCTCATATGTGGGCTGAAAACTATGTGGAATCCACTGTCAAGCTGCTTCAAAGGATGAGCGTTAAGAGATATTGCCTCATTGGGGCTATGTACGACGTCGTTCCCCACACCAGGGCGCTGCTTGTCAGCGGCTCCGCCAGAGGAAAGGGCACGGAGCGCGACCTCCAGCTGATAGACGCACAGCGCAGCGACTACCAGGGGCCGACGACCATTACGATGATGATATCGGAACACCTACACGCCCTGGGAGCGGAAACAATGAGCCTCATAGTACATTTGCCGCAGTACGCCCAGGCGGACGAGGATTTCAGCGGTTACCTGCGCATGTTGGAAATGCTCAGCATCATCTACCGTTTCCCTATCGACAGCACGGATATTGAGAAGGCCAGAAAACACATGGCCAGGGTCAATACCGAGGTCAGCCAGGACCCGCAGCTTGAGGGCATGGTCAAGCACATGGAGAAGATGTACGACGCAAGGTCTGCTGAGCACGCCACCGGCGTGCCACCGAAGCTGGCGCCTGAAGTGGAAAGGTTCTTGTCCGAGATGGACAAGCGCTTCAGGACGAATTAAACCGAAGCCTATGTGAAAAGGCCTGAGAGCCCTTTGGTCATGCCCTCTCCCAACATTGTCATCCTGGAGCCCCGATTGCATCGGGGCGAAGGATCTCAGGCCCAAGTTCTACAGTGCGACAATGATTTGAACGGGAAATCGGGGCATGGTCAGGGTTTTGGCACCACATTTTCGACAGGCCGTACGGGAGGTGGTGCTGCGACCCCCACTGTCTGA
>JACPPY010000003.1 GCA_016190755.1 Chloroflexota bacterium
AATCATTGTCGCACTGTAGAACTTGGGTCATAGCGTTGCCTACGCTGCTGGCACACAAATCGTCAGGGACAATCGATATTGTCTCCTTTTGAATCTGAGAATCATAGTCAATGACGAGCCGACATCCCGATGATTACGCGGGTGTACATCCTTCCTCGCGCCTATGTTATGATAGCTGCCCAGGAGACCTGGTTCTTGAAGTTCAAAGAGCTGGTCAGACTCTTGGAAAGCCAACTGTAGCAACTGTCTTGATCCACCAGCATGGGAGCACCTGAACGCCCCGGTCGTTTCTTGTCCACTAAGCAGAGGAGTGGCCGAAGGGGGCTGCGCCCCCTTCGAAACAGGGTCCTCCCCCGCTTCCTCGAGGAAGCGGGGGACACAGGGGGTGATGGTGGAACAAAAAACAGCTAAACTATTGGCATGGATCGAGAGCTTGACCTTAAAGCCCACATGGAGCAGCACCTGCCGCGGCGCGCGCTGGAGCTGATATCCAACGCGACTCAGGTAGCCGAGTGTGCAGGACAGAACCTGTACCTGGTCGGCGGGGTAGTACGTGACCTCATTCTCCACCGTACTTGCATCGACATAGATTTAGTCCTGGAAGGTCACGCCATTGATTTCGCCCGGGGGTTGTCCTCCAGCGCTGAGAAGCTGGTAACCCATACCAGGTTCTGCACAGCCACGCTAAAAGGCGACGGCTTCAGCCTGGACTTCACCACGGCCAGGAAGGAAGAATACCCCAACCCAGGCGCACTGCCGGTTGTCAGCCCCAGCAACATACACGACGACCTGTTCCGGCGCGATTTCACTATCAATGCCATGGCTATTGCCCTTACCGGCCAGCGCCGCGGCCAGATAATCGACCCATGGCAAGGTCTGGACGACCTGTGCAAAGGCCTATTAAGGGTACTGCACGGTCGTAGCTTCGTGGACGACGCCACACGTATGCTCCGGGCCATCAGGTATGAGCAGCGCCTCGGTTTCAGGCTGGAGGAGAATACCGAGCGCTTAATATACCAAGACATCGCCTTCCTGGATACTATCAGCGGCGACCGTCTGCGGCACGAGCTGGAGCGCATCTTCGCCGAGGAGTTTCCTGAGAGGGCGCTGCGCCGTGCCCAGGAGCTCGGCATACTTGCCCAGATACACAAGGCACTGCGGGGCGGCGGCTGGGTGGCCGAGGCTTTCCATAGGGCAAGGGAAATGGGCCGTCCTCCGACTTCGCAGATGTGTTATGCGCTGCTCCTCTATTACGCGAATGAGCATGAGGCCGAGCAGGCGCTTGCAAGGCTCAACGTGTCCGCTGAGGCCAGGAAGGTAACGTTCGACTCCTTGCGACTCAGGAAAGAGCTTGAAACCTTGTCAGTGCCGGAGATACGCCACAGCCGCATATATTCGCTGCTCAAGGCCTACGACCCGCAGGCGATAGCCGTCAACCTCATCGTTTGTTTCGATGCCGTGGCGCAGGGGAGGCTGGCCCTGTTTCTCGAAAAGCTCAACGATACCACGCCGGTGTTACGAGGCGATGACCTCCTGGCACTCGGCGTACCTCCCGGCCCCAAGGTCGGTGAATTCCTGCAAGCATTGCTCAAGGCGAAGCTGGATGGGGAGGCCACTACAAAAGAGGACGAGTTGGTACTTGTAAGGCGATGGCTCACGGCGTGAGAAGCAAGGGCTACCGCATCACAATGAACTCTTGCTCCTGAAGTCCGCCAGCAGGCCCAAGCCATTTCGGTTTCAGGTTGCCCACCCTGTAGATATTCCCGTCAAGGTGCTCTGGCTACCGGCTCGCCCTCCCAGCGATTGTCCTGGCTCCCCAGGCGTACTTGCCTGGGCTGGGCTCGCGGAGGCGCATAAGCAGCAAGAAAGGCGGCACCATAAGGCACAGACCCAATATCCCGACCGATCGGAAGCCGATGCCTGCCACCATTGGCCCAGCCACAAGAGGCAAAATGATCCCCGGAAGGTAGCTAACAGTATCGTTGGAACCAACAGCCCTACCACGTTCCTCCGGCGAACTGGTGTCCGCGATAAGGGCCGTTGCGGCAACGTACCCGGCGGACCAACCCAGGCCCACCAGGAATGTGCCGGTGGTGATGACCCAGTACGACGTGCTGCTGGGGACCAGCATGGACCCGGTACCTGCTATGACTACGCCAGCGAGCAACACAGCCCGCCGACCCAGCCTGTCGGCGAGCCATCCCAAGGGCATGCTGAAGCCGGTCATACCTACGACATGTAGAGAGACTGAAGCAGAGATGGCCGCCAGTTGGTAATCATGCTGGTGCAAGGCCAGCGAGGTAAGGAACATCATCATGGCCATATTCCCCTGCACCGCCAGGCTGGAGACTACAGCCACCAGCCTGGGATAGTGGTGCAAAAAGGCCACTGGACTCGGTCTAGGTTGAGCCCCCGGAGCTGTCCTGGGCAACGGCTGATAACCAGGGTAGTGTTTCTCAAGGTTCATGGCGATGTTTTGCGGGTCAGGACGAATCGCGAAGACCAGGAACATAGCAGGCAAGACAAGAATGGGAACAAACAGCCAGGGAAGACCGAGGGGGTCTATGCCAACCCGAGGGGACAGCCGCTGGGCCAGAGCAATGACACCCGGTGCGATCAGTACGCCAACAAGCGAGCCCGTCAGGACATAGCCCAGGCCTAGGCCACGGCGGCTGGGTGGATACATGTCGGCTGCTGCTACCCGTATCTGCTGAGTAGCTCCCATGCCAAGACCAAAGACCAGGAAGGCTGCTACCAGCAGCGGGAAGGAGCCCCGCACAATGGCAAGCCCTGTAAGTACCGCTCCGATCATACCAAAGACATTGCCCAGGACAAGCACTGGCTTTCGGCCAAACCTGTCGGATATTTTCCCCGCAGGATAGGACACCGCAAACCGGCTAATAGCTGCCGAGGCCGTGCTCAGGCCCGCCCAAACAGCCGAGCCTGTCACCTGCAGCACCGCCAGGGCACCCAACGCCGTGATCATTTGTGTACCCGACCCTACAAACGCTTGGGACAGCGCAAGCAGTACCGTGTTTCGCCTTACGACGCTTGGAATCTTAAACTTGACTTGCTGCTCTGAGGCGTAGCTCTCAGCAATCAGGCTTTCGCCAGGGCTTTCACTCATGCAATTGGGTCTCCTTATGACCCTTGTTTGGGAAAGATGTGTTGTACGATTTCCTCATACTCTGTGAACCGCCTCGCATCGTCGGCGACCTGCGCCGAACGTTGACGAGAGAGCCTATTCTAGCACTTATGGTGCACCAATTTCCCGAACGGGTCGGGCCGGTGCTTGGGTCTAGATTTATCAGTCTTAGGGTCAGTAGCCTGTAGTAATATTATCTTAGGACCACACACGATATTTGTCGCTGTCACCCTATGCGAAGCGATTTGTCCCATTCTACGTCCCCAACAAATAACGGAAGGGCTGATTTGCAGGAAGAGGTAAAGAGATCGTCCCCGGTAAAGAATGATGAGCGGCCCTTCTCAAATACTTTTTCGGGAGATGGTCGTTGATTGGTCTCCAGAACTGGCTCAGTCAGTGGTTCATAAAATGCGAAAACTGGTTCGTTAAATATATTCTACGCTTCTTGCCCGCAGGAATATACGACAAAACGAGGTTCCTGAAACAATATCTGATCGACCGGATACAGCGCATAGATTCGGCGAAAGATGTTGGATACGATGAACTCGGCTTTGATGCAAGAACAGGGTCCCCTTATAACCCGGGGAGCTGGTGGGACCTTAAGGCAACCCTCGGCGACAGTGTCTCCACCGAAGATGTCTTTATCGACTTTGGGTCTGGCAAAGGCCGCATGGTATGCATGGCGGCTCGCGAGTACCCTTTCAAGAGGGTGATAGGCGTGGAGATATGCGAGGGGCTAACAGCTATCGCAAGACGCAATATCCAGAAGAACCTGCACCGAATGCGTTGCAAGAATATCGAACTGATAACTGCTAACGTGGTGAACTACGAGGTCCCGGATGAGATTACAGTGGTCTACATGTTTAACCCTTTTTTCGGCGACGTCTTCGCCAATGTCATCAGGAAACTCCTTGATAGTTTGAGCCGCCGCCCTCGTCAGCTAAGGTTGATCTACCGTATTCCAACCATGCACGAGTTCTTGGTACAAAACGGATTTCAGGTGGAAACGCAGCTGCCGGATATCACGGTGTACGTGGCAGGGCTCAAGCAGTCGTCATGACTTTCGGGAGTGGTAGTATCTAACCGAAGTTCCGCAGTTACAGTAGGTAGAGAATATTCCGCACATTGGGGAGATGAGCCAGAGGGTCGAACTCCAGATATAACCGAGACGCCGCAGGCGATGTAGTGTCAAAAACAGCTTC
>JACPPY010000025.1 GCA_016190755.1 Chloroflexota bacterium
CCGTGATGTGTTCCTAGTTGTTTCCGCTCGGGTCGGGGGGCCGGGGACAGCTTGGGATACGTGACCGGGTAGATGTATGATGAGGGGCAAAAAGGAAAGGACCCGCCTTTCACCTCCGGGAAGAGTGTTTGAAAAGCAGGTCCTGACGTGGCCTGATACTACTACACTCCAGCTATTCTCCACAAGACGGCTTCACAGAGTGCCTTGCCTGCGGGGCGAGAGTTCACGGGCATGGCTCACGTCTGCGGCAAGCCATCGCTGACGGCTTCAAACAATGGCATAAGGTGCGCCGCTTCCAATGCACCAATTGTCGGAAGACTTTTACCTGCTTGCCGCACTTCCTGCTGCCCTTCAAGCATTATGTGGCAGCGGAGATTGAACTGGTGCTGCGCCATCTGTTTGACGGCGGGAGGCTGTCAGAGTCACCCTCCGGGGCGGACGACAGTACCCTACGGCGCTGGTGGAACGAGTTCAGCCACAAGCTGGGCCAGTGGGCTGGGGCACTGGAGTCACTGGCCTACCAACTGTTCTCTCGTTCTCCGAGCCTCATCCGTCACTCCCATCCCCTGCACAGGCTGGAAGAGGTCTTGTCCCGGCTGCCGTCTTTGCCCCGACACGTCGGGGTGATGGTCCATGCCTTATGGTGGCTGACAGGAGCCCACCAACTTCGCCTTCCACGACCGCCCTGAGCCGTCCTACACTGGTGTCAACTCTTGAGAAAGGAGATGACACCGCGTGAGAAAGGAACAACTGGACCAGGCCAGGGAGGAAGGGCTGCGGCGCTACCGGATTATCGCCCCACTGCTGGAGGAAGGATTGACGGAAAGTGAGCAGCGCGCTGTCCGCCGGCTGATCCGGGAAAAGGAATGCCTCTCGGGCCGGACCCTGCGCCGTTATGTGGCTGCCTTCAAGCGAGGTGGGTTTGATGCTTTGCTGCCCGGGGAGCGTAAGGACAAGGGACGTTGTAAGGCCATTGCGCCGCAAGCCCTGGAAATGGCGGCCGAACTGCGCCGGGAGCTCCCGGGCCGCAGCGCAGAGCGCATCCGGCAACTCCTGGCGAGCCAGGGCTATGATGTCGCCCGCTCGACACTGGAACGTCAGCTCAGACAGCAGGGCTTGAGCGGCCGGGAGATCGAGGCGGAGCGAAAGTCCACCTTGGGCAGAGCCAGCCGCCGCTTCAACCGGGTAGGACGCAACACCCTCTGGCAGGCCGATATCAAATATGGGCCCTACCTGCCCCGATTGTATCGGGGCCTGCCCGACGCGGACCGTACCGGGCGGAAGATGCGCACCTACCTGATGGCCATCATCGATGATGCCACGCGGCTGGTGGTCCACGGCGAATTCTACGATAACCAGAGGCTGCCGGTCCTGGAGGATGCTCTGCGCAAGGCCATCATCAGGTGCGGGGCTCCTGACGCCCTGTACGTGGATAATGGCAAGGTCTTCGTCTCCCAGTGGCTGCGCCTGGCCTGCGCCAAACTACGTATCCGCCATTTGAACACCAGGGCTTACTCTCCGGAAGCAAAGGGGAAGGTTGAGAGATTCAATCGCAGCGTCGAGGAATTCCTGCAGGAAGCGCAACTGGAAAAGCCCCAGACCCTGGAGCAGCTCAACGGGCTCTTCCGGGCCTGGCTGTCGGAGGGCTATAACCACCGGCAGCACTCGTCACTGGCCGATAAAAGTCCGGCCGAGGCCTTTATTCAAGATAGCAAAGCCCTGCGCTTCCCCAGCCCGGAAGCGTTGAGGGATGCCTTCTTATGGGAGAAGAGCCCCACAGTGGACAAAAGTGGCTGCTTCTCCCTCTGCGGCCTGCGCTACGATGCCGGAGTGGAGTATGTGCGCAAGAAGGTGCTGGTGCGCTATGACCCCTTCGACCTCTCCGTGGTGGAGGTGTGGTACGGCGGTGAGAAAAGGAAGCTGGTCTCGCCGCTCAGTATTGGCGAGTACAACCACAATGTGAAGAAGCCGGCCCTTGAGTTGGAGAAAGCCAGCCAGTCTCGGCTGTTGCGGCTATTCGAGGCGGAAAGCAAGAAAAGGCTGAAGCAGCAACTGGGCGCCTTCCGCCTGGGCCAGGAGGATAGCAACCATGTTTGAGGCGTACTTCGGGTTCAGCGGCACGCCCTTCTCAAGGGACATCCCGGTAAAGGAGCTACTGGACAGGGAAAGCGGCAAAGAGCTGCACGGCAGGCTGAACTACGTAGCCCGGACTCGCTCCTTCGGCGTCTTCACCGGCGACGCCGGGACGGGTAAGACCACGGCCATCCGCCGCTTCTGCCAGGAGTTGGATGGCAACTGCTACCGCGTCCTCTACCTCTCCGATTCGGCGCTGACGCCGCGCAACTTCTACTGGGAGACCCTGCATGAACTGGGCTATGAGCCGCGCTTCTACCGCTCTGACGCCAAACGGCAGCTACAGAAGGCCCTGGCGGTGCTGGTGGACAACGAGAGGAAGAGCCCGGTGGTCATCGTGGATGAAGCTCACCTGCTCACCCGTGAGATGCTGGAGGAAATCCGCTTTCTGCTCAATGTGCGGATGGACTCCTACAGCGCCCTGAGCCTGATACTGGTAGGGCAGACGGAGCTGCGGGAGACGCTGAAGCTACAGGCCAACAAGGCCATCTCACAGAGGGTGGACATGCGATTCCATCTGCCGGCGCTCTCCAGGGAGGAAACCGCCGCCTACATCGCCAAACACCTGGCGGCGGTCAAGGCGCCAGGGGAGATCTTCACCCCGGCTGCCATGGGGGTGATGCATGAATACTGCGAGGGTATCCCGCGCAAGGTGAACAAGGTCGCCACAGCCTGCCTGATGGCGGCAGCGGGAGGCAATCAGAAGCTCATCGATGACCATCTGGTGAGAGTAGTGATTGAGAGTGAGTTCGAAGGGTGAGAAAGACTGGGGCGGGGTCAACAGCTCCGCCCCGGTCAGTCAGGTCAAGCCGCCGGAGTGGCCATAGAAATCGGGCTGGAGGCGGCTACGGAACGTGAGCCGCTACACCTAGTATCCATGTCTTCAGGTTGGAGAATACTCGATGTATATGAGGTATCTCTCCAGTTACAATATGCTTGTAGCCAGCTCCTTCAAGACCAGAATATCCAGACCAATCGTCTGTCTTAATGGTTGAACCTGGCTCGATATGTTCTCTAATAAAGGCAGTCAGTGTAGCACTACTCGCATTAGGAATAACCTTCAGTCTGACGCGATTTGCATACTTGCCTTGAAGGTCTACTGCTCCGACAACGAGTACCTTGTTCGCAGCGCCTCGACCACGCCCTGCTCCCTCGCCATGCCTTTCGCCACCGATAAATGTCTCGTCTACTTCAACTATTCCGTTTAGCTTTGTTCTGCCAGGTTTTACCATAGCCGAGCGCAGTTTGTGGAGCATAGCAAAGGCTGTAGCATAGTTCTTCAGACCTACTTGCCTCTGAAACTGCAAAGCTGACATACCCGGTGTTTGTGTAGTAACTAAGTAAGCAGCTTGAAGCCATAATGGAATAGGTACTCTAGACCGGTGCATAACCGTTCCTGCCGTTACCGACGCTTCGTATCTACATGACTTACATTGAAGTAGCTCCCGAGTAGCTTTCCACCAATACTCCTTACCGCTACACCGTGGGCAGACGAATCCATCTGGCCAACGTGACTGAATCAGAAAAGCTAATTGAGCTTCCTCCGTAGGAAATTGCCTCTGAAACTCGAAAATCGTTTTGGGGAAGTCAGGACGTGGCATCTGGTTTCTCCTTGTCAGACATATAATTCGTTTCATCTGTCAACCTGAGGTGTCTGATTGTTCGTTTCAACTGTTCAATCTCCAGCTTATGTCTCTCCTCTTCCTGCTCGAACCGTTTCTTGTCTCGCTCCTCTCGTAACCGTGCCTGTTCTTCTCTTTGTGCTGCTTCTAGACTGGCCTTATCCTCTCTACGACGAACAACAATGGCTGCAACCCCGCTGAAGACTGCCCCAAGTATCAGCGATAGCAATGCTAACCATTTGAAAAGTGTGGTATGTGTAGCACCATCAGACATAGCTGTGGTAAAGAATCCATAAGCACCAGCTACTCCCGAGACTCCAAGACCCATAAAAATGACTTCCATATTATCCCTCAGCCAGCAGTACACATCTTTGATATCTGAGGGTATTCTACCTCTAGTAGTCGTGTGAGTTAACCTGATAGGCATGTGCCCGAATTGCGGAGGAGTGGTGAAGACCGACGGCGTTTCGTTTGGTGAGCCGATACCACAGGACGTGGCGGAAAAGAGCCTAGAAGAGGCGAGAAGTGCGACGTGATGCTCATCTGTGGCACCTCGGCTGTGGTATGCCCTTTTGCGAGCCTTCCTCGGGTCGCCGCACGGAGGCGTGGCACCACTATAGTAGAGATCAACGCTGAGGCCACACCACTTACACTTGAAGGTGTTTCAGATTACCTGATACAGGGCCGGACAGGGACGGTATTGCCCTTAATCGTTGCCATGGTCAAGGCACTGCGCAAAGACTAGCCTAAACCAAAATGGGATCCTTATACCCGCGCAGGCAGGTCTCCAGCCCGGGCGGGGAGTGAACGAAGGGGCACAGCCACCTCGAGTAATACAGTAATAGAAACAGTGCGCCTTCCCCTTCGGTCAGTGTAGCTTCCCTGATGTAATCTACCGGCGTTCCTTTGCCTCTTATGCCAAACTACAGCGCATCTTTGTGGCTGGAAAAGGACGACTCAGTATCGTCCTGAAGCGGGAATAGGTTATACGTACGTGACATAATGCAATGGTACAATGAAAGAAAAGGCCCCCCTTTGTCGTCAGCCATTCTTCACACCTGAAACAAAGAGGTTCGGGCTTCAGGGAGAGCTATCTTGGCGAGAAAGAATAGGGTAAGGACACTCGGTGAGCTAAGAATGTCGGGCTACCAAACATCTCCGGTCAAGGTGGAGATGCGGCGCAATCTGATATCAATATTGAGGGAAGGGAAGGAAATCTTCCCGGGCATTATTGGATACGATAATACGGTAGTCCCTCAGATTGAGAACGCTATACTGGCAGGCCAGGACATAGTTTTCCTTGGTGAGAGAGGCCAGGCGAAGTCGCGCATCATGAGGTTGCTGGTCGGCTTGCTCGATGTCGCGATACCTGCCATTGAGGGTTGCGAGATCAACGATAACCCGTTCTCCCCCGTGTGTCGGCAATGCCGGGAGAGGGTACGTGAGGAGGGTGATAACACAGGAATTATGTGGCTGACGCGAGAAGAGCGGTACTCGGAAAAACTGGCCACGCCGGATATTACCATTGCTGATCTGATCGGAGACGTGGACCCGATAAAGGTGGCCGAAGGAAGGTATCTCTCAGACGAGAAGACGATTCACTATGGGCTCATTCCCAGGACGAACCGTGGAATACTTTGCATAAATGAGCTGCCTGACCTTCCAGAACGCCTGCAGGTAGGACTTTTTAATGTGATGGAGGAACGGGATATCCAGATTAGAGGATATCGTATCAGGCTCCCACTGGATACGTTTGTCGCTGCCAGCGCAAATCCCGAGGACTACACGAACCGTGGAAGGATCATAACCCCTCTTAAGGACAGGTTCGGGGCCCAGGTCAGGACGCACTACCCAGCCGACGTTGACCACGAAATGGCCATAATGGATAAGGAAAGGTGGCGCAGTGCCGAAGGACCCGAGTGCTACGTCCCGTTGTTCATGAAGGAGACCATCGCAAGTATAACTCACCTGGCCAGGAAAAGCCCGGACGTCAACCAGACATCCGGAGTAAGTGTGAGGGTGTCCATATCCAACTACGAGACCATTGTCAGCAACTCTGCCAGGCGCGCCCTCACTCTTGGTGAGAGAGCCGCTGTGCCCAGGATCAGTGACCTGCCGTATATTCATTCCTCCACAGCAGGCAAGATCGAACTGGAGAGCTTCGAGGATGGCAAAGAAGGCAAAGTAGTAGACGACTTGATAAGAAAAGCAGTTCTTGAGGTGTTCAACCGGTACTATAGGGAAGACAATCTCGAGAGCATAGTAGCTCGATTCAACGAAGGGTTTGCTATCGAGGTCTCAGACACAATGAACTCGAGGTCGTACATACGCTTGTTGGATGAAAACCCGGGTTTGAAAGACGCGGTACGGAAGCTGGATTTACCTGAAAGCCCGGAGGCGACTGCTTCCGCCCTGGAGTTCGTACTGGAGGGGCTGCATCTGAACCGCCGTCTCAATAAGGTTGAGATTAAGGGCAAGACAGTATACAGGCGCTAACATGAGGACGTTCAGGTATTCAAAATGGGATGGGAGCCAGGACTTACCTGGCATGGACAAGGATGAGCTCATGAATGAGCTCTCACGAGAGCTTGTCTCGTATGGCGATTTGAACGAAGTCCTTCGAGGCATGCAGCGCGAGGGTGTATTCGCCAACCGTGGCACACGCATCCCCGGCATACAGGACCTGTTGCGCAAGCTTCGGCAGGTGAGGCAAGACTGGCTGGACAAGTACAACCTCGGATCGGTCATGGGAGACATACACCGCAAGCTGTCCGACATAGTAGAAACGGAGCGGCGCGAAATTCAGGAGCGATTAAACGAAGCACGCGGAAAGGCCGAACAGGACGCCGACGGGCTCAGCCCGGAAATGCTAAAGAACCTGCTGCAGGTCGTCGAGGACATGGCTCAAAAGAACATGGAGAAGCTCAACAGCCTGCCTCAGGATGCCGGCGGCCGGATCAAAGAACTCACACAATACAATTTCATGGGGGAAAACTCCAAGCGCAAATTTCAGGACCTTCTGGAAACCCTGAGGAAGCATGCCCTGGAATCATACGCCCGCGACCTTGGTCAACGGGTGAAACAGATGGACCCTGATACCCTGGCAAGTATACGCCAGATGGCTGAGGCTATTAACAAGATGCTCGAGGAGCGGATGCGTGGCCATGAGCCAAATTTCAACAAGTTCCTGGAGCAATTTGGCGACTTCTTCGGTCCACAACCCCCTCAATCGCTTGACGATCTCATAGAGCACCTACAGCAAGGCATGACACAGGCACAAGCACTACTGGACAATCTGTCCCCTGACGACAGTCAGGCGCTAAAAAACCTCATCCGGTCGGTCTTCGATGAGCGCACTCAATGCGAGCTGGCCCGGCTGGCGAACAACCTGGACGCTCTCCGCCCGTTAGAAAGGGGAACGAGGCGCTACCCGTTTTCCGGGGAAGAATCCATTTCTTATTCTGAGGCCTTGAAGCTGATTGAGTTGTTGCAGAAGTCTGAGGAGCTCGAAGGACAACTCAGGGATTCCCAGTATTCCGGTGCACTGGAAGGTGTCAATGACAACCTGGCCAGGGAGGTAATGGGCGACGAAGGAGCCCAACAGCTGGAAACTATACGCGACATAGCCCGAGTCCTGGAAGAGGCCGGCTACATTAAGCGCACAGACCGTGGCTACGAACTGACGCCTCGTGGCATAAGGAAGCTAGGGCAGAGGGCATTGGGGGACATATTCGCCCAGCTGAGGCGAGACCGGGCTGGAAGTCACTGGATAAACCGTCGTGGTGTAGGAGTAGAAAAATCCGACGATACCAAAAAATACGAATTCGGAGACCACTTCCACCTGGACCTGCAGAAAACGCTCACGAATGCGCTTTCCAGGGATACTGAAACGCCCGTGAGGCTGAAACCTGAAGACTTCGAAGTCTACGGTACGCACCAGGTCACCCGCTCAGCGACCGCGCTCATGCTTGACCTAAGCCTTTCCATGCCTATGCGCGGCAACTTTGAGGCAGCCAAGCGGGTGGCCATTGCACTGGATGCCTTAATCAGGAGCCAGTACCCTCAAGACACCCTGTTCATTATCGGCTTCTCAAGCTATGCGCGACGTGTGGCTAAGGAAAATCTCGCATCGCTATATTGGGACGAGTTGGACCCATACACCAACATACAACACGGCCTTTCCCTGGCGAAAAAGTTGCTTTCAAAGGAAAGGTGCAGCAATAAACAGATAATTCTGATAACAGACGGCGAGCCTACGGCCCATGTTGAGGGAGGCATATTTTCTTTCCATTACCCGACCAGCTTCCGCACCATGCAATTGACACTCAAAGAAGTTAAAAATTGCACGCAAAAAGGGATAGTAATAAACACTTTCATGCTGCAAAGTGCCAGCATGACCGGTGCGTTCGTGACACGCATGGCCCAGATCAACAAGGGCCGCATCTTCTTCGCCAATGCCAGCAGCCTGGGGCAGTACCTGCTTTGGGACTATGTGTCGAGCAAAAAGAGTAAGGTCATTTAGACTTCAACAATGCTCGTGAACGCCAAGTAGTTCAAGCCAGACTTGCCAGAATCCCAGCCGATTTTATACCGATTATATTGATTCCAAAGTGGAAGGGGCACTGTTTGTATTAAGGAGCCCACACCCCTGCACTCCCCTCTCCCCACCTTCACTTCGTTCAGGTGGGAGAGGGGAATTTCTTTTCCGAAGGGGCTGCGCCCCTTCGTTCACTCCCCGCTCAGGTTAGAAAGTAGGGTGGGCAGAGGCCCGACAGGGTACCCGTCTCAGGCGGATGCGGGACGAAGCCCACCATCTCCGTACACGGCGGGTCTCGTCCCTGCCTGGGGTGGTTTGAGTATTACCGCTCTCCCAAGGGCTCAGGAGCTATCCAGGGCACATCCTGTTGCTGCCGGACCTCTACCCGCCATACCGATTGTTTAGGGGTGTGTCATGTTTACTCCTCTCTCGGGCTGGAGAGCTGCCTGATCGCATATGATCTGAGGTCGGTCCTACGTGAGGGTGGTGGTCTGTGGGCAATGTAGCTTGCGGATGGGATGCAGGCTTACGCCGTGGCGAGCAAAAGCGCTAGCAAGTTCCAGTAGACTAAGCCTGTATAGGCTACGATGAGCCCCAGGCTGCTGGTCAACGCCACTCGAGGTTGCCTTCTGTAGACGTGCCACATAATAAGCACGCTGACCAGCGCTCCCACAGCCTTGATGGGTATGAAAAGCGGGCCGTCGACAATCGAGCGCAGGAACGGATTCAGTTCTCTCGCCAGGTCATTGTGAACAAGGAAACTGGTTATTAGACCGTCGGCAACCACCAACACGAACATTATTCCCAGGAGCAACCTCATAGTGTTGCCCGTTATGCGAAAACGCCTGGCAGCTCCGTTGTTATCTGTTTGGATCATGCTTACCCTCTTGCTGTGGGCACCGGTTCCCGAAGGTTGTTGACATAACACCACGCAAGGGGCTTTGTCCCTCGCCTCGAAATGCTCGACTTACAAACTTCGTAAGAACATCTCCCATATGCTATTCTACAACGGTAAGCGCGGGGACTCCGCACGATGCCGTCCAATCCTTTGCGATTGGCCATGACAGAAGTATCAAATCAGCATGCTAACGCAGTCTTAGGTTGGAGTTGAAAATAGCGCTCAGGCACATGAGATTGAACAGGTTGCTAAGCGGGCTAGGTTGGATTGAATCAGGTTGGATCAGGTTTGACTTGTACTGGATGCCGGTTTATTTTGGGTTTCTACCCGACCAGAATTAGGTAAATACGTATTGCGAAGATATATCTTCATAGCTATAATTCCAGACAGGTGGTTATTACATTTCCATGACAACGCTTATCGCTATAAATACCAGAGATGCGGCGGTAATGGGAGCTGACAGCCTTGGAACTATGGTGAAGTCGTGGGTTGATCCCGATGACCTGGCCCAGTATTTCGATATGTCCAATGGCTGCAAGATAAGGCTGGGACCGGATGGCAGGCCTGTCCTCGGAGACCTGGCTCAGATAACTACGCGATGCCAGGAAGTCAGTTGCAGCCAGCTGACGAACGTAGACAAAATCTTCTCCCTGAGCCCGCTGGAGATGGGCGTTATGTGCGCTGGGTTGGCCTTCATAGGCGATCGATCGGTAAAGAGCCTCATCGCTGAGTTCAAGGCAAAAGATAGGACGTTCAAGTATAAGAATGGCGACTACACCCTGAAAGGGGTGGCGGAAAGGCTGCTTGCATTCTTATGGGGCCATTATTCGGCATATTACAATGACGGGATGCATCCGGAGCTGGAGCTCATGCTCTGCGGCTATGACAAGGAACGATACACGCCAGGCATGGTGCGCATCTACGTGCACTCGAACCGGGTGGTGGGACCGGACTATGACCTTTGTCTGTACATGGGTGGGCAGACCAGGGGAATACAGCGACTGGTCTTTGGCATCGATGTGGACAACAGGGTCCGGCTAATGGAGCGGGTTGATGAGTTGCTCAACAGGTACCACAAGCTCATTGGGGAACAGTTGGAAAAGCAAGGGATAAAAGCCGAGCTAAAGCTTCCGGAGACCTTCGGCGATGAGTTGCGGCTCTTCAACAATTGGGAGCTGATTCGTATGCAGTCGAACTGGGGAGCTTTCTCAGAGCAAAACGCCATTGAGTGTGTAGATTTCTTGGTTAACCTGATGATTAACTCACAAAAATTCAGCACCGAAATGCAGTCGGTGGGTGGCGATGTCCAAATAGCTATCATCAAGAAGGATTCCGGATTTACCTACATCTCGAAACGGCATTGGCGCCATCGCGAGAGCATAGTTCCTGCGAGGGACTGAGGGTTCATTCAAAAAGCGACGGTATTCTCAAATCACGAGCGCGTTGGGCTATTCCAGTGCGCTCTTTTCACACGTCATAGTCTTGAAGGCTTCGGAAATAGCCTGCACCTTGGGTCGTCTCAACAGAACGAGGCTACGCCCCGACACACGATATCTCTCGTCCGAAACAGGGATGCCCTGCCCTGTCGCGATATCAGGCACATTGCTGTCGAGGACGAGCTCCCACATACCGTCTCGCAGGAAGTCCGGGATAGCAAAATCGACCGAATCGTCATGCGAGTTGAGAATCAGAAGCAGTGAATCGTCACGTATAGGCTCGCCTTCCAAATCAACGTCATCGGTCATGTCGCCGCTTAAAAAGATACCCATACATCGTAGCCACGAAGATTTCCAATCTTCGTCAGACATTTCCTGGCCATCGCAGCGAAGCCAGATGATATCTTTGATATCTTTACCCCTTATAGGACGCCCCTGAAAATACTTGCGTCGCCTGAGAACAGGACGTGCGCGCCGTAGCTGTATGATCCGGCGGGTGAACTCCAGGAGAGACTCTGCCTCCTCATCCAGATGCCAATCATACCAGTTGATTTCGTTATCCTGACAATAGCTGTTGTTGTTCCCTTTCTTGGTGCGGCCTATCTCGTCTCCGCCCAACAGCATCGGTACGCCTTGCGAAAGAAGCAGAGTTGCCAGGAAGTTGCGCTTTTGTTGCTCCCTCGCTCGCACAATGTTGGGGTCATCGGTTGGTCCTTCCACGCCATAGTTGTAGGAGATATTGTCATCTATCCCGTCTTTGTTATTCTCTCCGTTAGCCTCGTTGTGCTTGTGCTTATAACTCACAAGGTCGTTAAGTGTAAATCCATCATGAGCGGTAATGAAGTTAATACTGGCGAAGGGACCTCTTCCTGTAGCCTGGTACAGGTCGCTGCTGCCGCTGAGTCGATACGCGAGACGCGCTATCTGCCCGTCGTCGCTTCGCCAGTAATGCCTGACCGTGTCTCGATAATCGCCATTCCATTCCGCCCATAAGACAGGGAATTTGCCTACCTGATAGCCGCCGGTACCGATGTCCCACGGTTCGGCGATGAGCTTGACGCCGGACAGGATCGGATCCTGGTATATGATATCGAAGAACGGAGATAGCATATCGACGTCGAAGAGACTTCTGGCCAGAGTTGAGGCCAGGTCGAAGCGAAAACCGTCCACATGCATCTCAACAACCCAATATCGAAGGCTGTCCATGATCAGTTTGAGCACTTGAGGGTGACGGACGTTCAGTGTGTTGCCGGTGCCCGTGTAGTCCATGTAATAACGCTTGTTCTCTGGCGACAGTTTGTAGTATGTCGAATTGTCAAGGCCGCGAAAGCTCAACGTAGGGCCGAGATGGTTGCCCTCCGAGGTGTGATTGAACACTACATCTAGGATAACTTCAATGCCGACCTTGTGCAGAGCCCTCACCATGGACTTGAACTCTAACACCTGCTCTCCTCTATCACCATTGCTGGAGTACTTCGCAGTCGGCGAAAAGAAATTCGTGGTGTTGTAGCCCCAGTGGTTTCTTAGCCCTCTATCGGCGAGGAATTTGTCGTCCAGATAGTCATGTACGGGCATTAGCTCCACAGCAGTGATGCCGAGGTCTTTCAAATACTTCAACATCGGTGGGGAGGCCAGTCCGGAGTACGTGCCGCGCTTCTGAGGCGCAACTTGCTGGTTGAGCATGCTAAAGTCCTTAACATGGGTCTCGTAAATGACAGTGTCGTGCAATGGTACCCGCGGGGCGGGACAGTCTTCCCACGGGAACGCCGGATTCACGACGACGCACTTAGGCATGCCCTGAGCATCATCTTCACTGTTCTGTGTTAGGTCCGCCTGCGGGTCACCCAATTGATAGCCGAACACCGGCGCGTTCCAGTCAACTGAGCCGGAAATCGCCTTGGCATACGGGTCTATGAGCAATTTTGCAGGGTTGAACCGCAGACCCTTCTCGACAACATAGGGGCCATGCGCTCGATAGCCATACAATTGGCCGGGACGTACTTCGGGCAGGTACGCGTGCCAAACGAAGCCTTCTGCCTCGGGCAAAGAAACACACTCGACCTGTCTGCCTGAATCAGCCGGGTCGAACAGGCACAGGTCCACCCTCTTGGCGCTCTCTGAGTAGACAGCGAAGTTGACGCCTTCGCCATCCCACGTTGCACCTAGGGGCTCAGCTTTGCCCGGCAATATTCGGGACATTGGCGTACCTTCTCTCTACTTCATTTTATACCTGTCCAGGTATGTCATGATCCCGGCGCTTCGGAGTGTTACCAAGGCTGATGTTGTAACATGCGGAACCGCTAAAGCCTCCTCTACGAGAACCTAAGGGCAATTCCTAGCAGCGGTTAAGTGTCAACACGCATTCTGGCTAGAAGGGCAACGTTCGTATACTAAGACAGGGTACCAGACACTTCTGCGGAGGAACTGCGGCAAGAGCCAAATAGGTCTCGACGGAGAGGCCGCAAATTTTCGGCACGTAGAATGATGCTTCTGAGGGAGGGGATGCCCGCCTTACGGTCGTTGTGAAGTTGGAAGGCCAACCGGTTAATGCCGATGCATCACCAGAAGAGTCGAAGACCACATCTTCGACTCTTCGTGTTTAGCCGGCGGTGTCATCGCCTTGAGTAGCAATAGGCCTATCGCGATGGGTCCAAGAACGCAGTCGTTATCATGGAGAGATGAGATGCCCAAAGGCCGGAAAACGCCTTTAAACCCATCACCAGGAGAAACAGCCTGCTGTTGAATGGAAAATGGAGCCAAAGCCCAAGCAAGAAGCAGATTGGTACAGGCCCAGCGACAGGCTTCAAGACAGGGTTGCGCTGGTTACGGGCGCCGACAGCGGGGATTGGCAGGGCCGTCGCCATACTCTTTGCCAGGGAAGGGGCTGATATCTCCATCGTTTACTACGATGAACATCAGGATGCCAAAGAAACAAAGAGGATGGTGGAACGAGAGGAGAGGCGCTGCATCCTCGCCTCGGGAGATGTCGCGGATGAGAGGTTTTGCCAGCAAGCTGTGCAGGAAACTGTTGACCGCCTCGGCAGGCTCGACATCTTGGTGAATAACGCTGGCATTCATTTTCCGAAATAATCTATTGAGGAGATAACCACGGAGCAGCTCGACAGAACCTTCCGCGTGAATGTCTTTTCTATGTTTTACCTGACGAAGGCAGCACTCAAACACATGAGCAAGGGTAGCACAATAGTAAACACAGCTTCGGTAACAGCGTACTTGGGCCACCAGACGCTCATCGACTACGCATCAACCAAGGGCGCCGTCGTCACATTCACGCGTTCCCTCTCCAGGTCACTTGAGGACAAAGGAATAAGGGTCAATGCTGTGGTTCCTGGTCCTGTCTGGACACCGCTGATAACTAGCTTCCCGGCAGAGAAGGTAGCCAAATTCGGGGAAGATACCCCGATGGACCGTGCCGGACAACCTGAAGAGATCGCCCCATGTTATGTGTTCCTGGCTTCCAGGGAGTCATCATACATATCAGGGCAAGTGCTGCATCTGAATGGAGGAAGGATAGTAAACGGATAACCCGAGAAGCCAAACGCCATATGAAAGAGAAAAGGAGGGGAAATGACTTACGAGCTTTTGGATTTGCTCCACCAGGAGCACCTGAAAGTGAAGAGCACCCTGGACCAACTAAAGATGGCGACGCACGGCTCGCCTCAACAGAAAGAGGAGTTGTTCAACAACCTGAAGCGCGATCTTACCCCGCATTTCAGGGGCGAGGAACAATTCCTTTATCCTGCCTTACAGCAAAAAGTTGAGTCACGGCAAGACGCCCTTGAGTCATTCGAGGAGCACCATGCAGCCAAGCTCGTGTTGAATGAGCTTGATACGACGCCAATTGGTGAGGAACGATGGGCGGCCAAAGTGAGCGTGCTGAAGGATATGGTGGACCATCACTTCAAAGAGGAGGAGGACAAGATATTCGAAGATGCGAGAAAGTACCTGACAGAAGATCAGATGAGAGACATAATGCAGAACTACCAGAGCGAAAAATCACAGATGGGAAGGAGTTAAATCTGGAAAGGAGAGGATGGTATGCCGAAGGAAAAGAGCACAGGGGACTTGCCGGAAACAGTAAAGGAAAAACTTCCCGCGCATGCACAAGAGATCTATCTCAAGGCGCACAACAAGGCCCTGGAGGAGTACAAGGACCCTGAGAAACGTAGAGGGAGCGAGTCTCTAGAAGAAACGGCGCACAAAGTGGCATGGGCAGCGGTAGAGCAGGAGTACACCAAGAACGACAAGGGAGAGTGGGTGAAGAAAAATAAATAAGGGAGGTCGACATGCTAGGGACGATCCTGATAATCATACTTATCCTGTTGCTACTAGGACTCGTACCCGCGTGGCCGTACAGCCGAGGTTGGGGATACTGGCCTGGAGGCATCGTCGGGCTACTCTTGATCATCGTGATCATCCTCCTGGTATTGGGAGCGTTCTGATCACGGCACACAGGACTCTTCCAATTAGCGACACATGCTGGAGAAAGGTCTGAACAAGAAGGAGGCAAATAATGAACAAGGGCACTCTCAAGGGGAACTGGAAGGAACTGAAGGGCCTTGCCAAAGAGAGATGGGGAAAGCTGACCGATGATGATCTCAAAGTGGTAGACGGCCAGTACGATCAGCTTGTGGGCCGTATACAGAAGAGGTATGGGGCAAATAAGGAAGAGGCGCAGAAAATGGTGGACGAATGGCAGATGCCCGCGCGGAGGTAGAACCAGAACTCTGCCTGGATGATAACCCGTCGACATAAGGCTTATCGCCCAGACAATGCGATATCCGACACTGGCTGTCCAAGTGCCATCACCTGGATAGCTGCTGTAAGTCATGCTATGCAACTGGAGGCATATATTCGTAGCCTGTCTCACGGGCTGCAAAGGCATCTGACCTGCTTCTTATAATATAGGCCACCGGACTTCTAGCAAAGGGGGAATGGCGGGATGAGCCTGACCCAAAATACCTCTCCACGCCGAATGCCCATTGGAGCGGAACTGCTCGGAAAAGGAGAGGTCAGCTTCAGAGTGTGGGCACCAGACTCCAAGAAGGTCGTGGTGGTATTAGAAGGTGGCACAGGGCGAGTCACAAGCTCTCGCCACGAACTGAGCCCGGAGAACAATGGGTATTTCTCCAGAATTGTCGCCGGCATTTCCAGTCGTACGCTGTATCGATTTCTCTTGGACGAAGAGGAAGAACTGCTGCCTGATCCGGCGTCGCGTTTTCAACCCCAGGGACCGTTTGGACCATCGGAGATTGTTGATCCCGGCGAATTCCGTTGGACTGATGCCGCCTGGAAGGGAATTGGCATTGAGGGGCAGGTCATATACGAGATGCACATCGGCACATTTACGCCGGAGGGGACGTGGGAAGGCGCGAGACAACAGCTGGCGTCACTGGCCGAGACCGGCATCACATTGCTGGAAGTCATGCCGGTAGCTGACTTCCCAGGAAAATTTGGGTGGGGGTACGATGGAGTCAACCTTTTTGCTCCGACTCGACTTTACGGCACACCCGATGATATGCGGCGCTTCGTTGACTCTGCCCATAGCCTGGGCCTGGGAGTGCTACTGGACGTAGTCTACAACCATGTCGGTAGCTTTGGCAGCCATTTGCACAAATACGCCAAGTCCTATTTCCACCAGGCTCGTCAGACCGACTGGGGAGAGGCTATTAACTACGACGGTCAGGACAGCGGCCCTGTGCGTGAATACTTCATTTCGAACGCCGCCTACTGGATAGAAGAATTTCACCTGGATGGGCTGCGCCTGGATGCCGCGCAAACCATATATGATACGTCTCCCGAACACATCATCGCCGCCATATGCCGCCGGGCGCGCAACGCGGCCGGTAAGAGGCACGTCATCGTCGCCGCCGAGAATGAGCCGCAGGACGTGAAGTTGATAGCCACGGTGGAGAAGGGGGGCTACGGCTGTGATGCCATCTGGAATGACGATTTCCACCACACGGCCACGGTAACGCTTACAGGACGCAGGGAGGCGTACTACATGGACTATCTCGGCAACCCCCAGGAGTTGATATCCTGTATCAAGAGAGGCTATCTGTATCAGGGACAACGGTACAATTGGCAAAGGAAACGGCGTGGCACCGCGGCACTAAACATACGGCCAGCCAGGTTCATCCATTTCCTCCAGAACCATGACCAGATCGCTAATTCAGCCTGCGGGCTTCGTTATCAATACCTGACCAGTCCAGGCCGCTACAGGGCCATGACCGCACTGCTCTTGCTTAGTCCTGAGACACCGCTTCTTTTTCAAGGCCAGGAGTTCGCGGCGTCAAGCCCCTTCGTCTTCTTCTCAGATATGCCAGGCGAGATCGCCGCATTGGTCCGGCAAGGCCGCAACAAATTTCTGAGCCAGTTCCCTAGCCTGGCAGACCCAGATATGCTTTCGCGGATTCCTGATCCCGGGGACATCAGCAGTTTTTGCCGCTGCAAGCTCGATTTATCTGAGCGAGGCAAACACGCCAAAGACCATGCTTTTTACCGCGACCTACTGAGATTAAGACGGGAAGACCCTGTTTTTCGCAGCCAGCGTCAAGGAGATGTTGACGGAGCTGTAATTGGACCGCAGGCCTTTCTTCTGCGCTATTTTGGCCAGAATGGCGATGACCGCTTGGTAGTGTTCAACTTCGGACGAGATTTGGAGTTGTGGCACGTCCCAGAACCGCTTTTGGCGCCACCTGAGAATGCCCGCTGGAACCTGGTATGGTCCAGTGAATCGCCGGTTTACGGCGGCTCCGGCGCGCTTTCACCGGAAGATGGGGAAGGCAATTGGCGGATTATGGGCGAAACCGCATCGGTACTAAAGGGTGTGAAGGGGACTGCCCAGGCATGAAATGATTGGTTACCTGAAACGGACCATACCTTGGGTGGATGCTGAGACAGCGGACCATGAGCAGCTCATCACTCGCGAGTGGCTGGTGACGAACGGATTGGGAGGATATGCCTCCGGCACCGTATCCGGAGTGATCAGCCGGCGGTACCATGGCCTCCTGGTTGCTGCTTTGCCCAGTCCCTTCGGCAGAATGGTAATGCTGAACAGCGTCCTGGAATACGTCAAGTTCGCGGATGGCAGCATTGTTCAAATTACAGGAGAAGAGAGATCAGCCTGCGCTCTGCAAATGCGAGGTGCATGCTTCCTGACAGACTTCAGCCTCGAAATGGGCCTGCCGGTGTGGCGCTATCATATGAACGATGTCGTAATTGAGAAACGAGTGCTGCTTCGCTACCGGCAAAACACGGTTCAGGTAAGTTATCGTATCTTTGGCAAGACACCGGTCCAACTGGACTTGCGTCCCTGTCTGAATTTTCGGCCCCACAATGAGCCGCTAAACGGGTCAGGGAATATCGTCTACTCAGTTGTTCTGTTGGATGATTTCTACGAGATATCGCGCGGCCTGGGCTCTCCAGTATTGCGGATGGCCACTCAAGGTCAGGGCGCGTCATTTGTTGCGAGCAGGACTACTATCGAAGGGCTGATATATCGTGTGGAGGAAAGCCTGGGTTATGAAGGCAGGGAGAACCTGTGGAGCCCCGGGTATTTTACTGTTCATTTATCGCCCGGTAACGAGGTGATACTGATCGCATCCACAGAGTCTGCTGACGTACTCCGCGCCCTTTCTCCAAATGAGTCACTGAGCGCAGAGCTCAGCCGCCGAAATATGTTGCTCGGCATCTCGCGCCCCGAGATGAAAGAGGGACCCGGGGCCGAAATTGTACTTGCTGCCGACCAGTTTGTTGTTACTCCGGTAACCAGGCAACACGATACGGCGCGTATCAATGCCCGGGGCGATGAGGCGCGCACTGTGATCGCTGGTTACCATTGGTTCACAGATTGGGGAAGGGATACGATGATCAGCCTGGAAGGGTTGACGCTGCTCACCGGCAGGTATGCAGAGGCCGGCTGGATCCTGCGGACTTTCGGCACACATATTCGAGATGGGCTTATCCCGAATATGTTTCCCGAGGGCATGGAAGAGGGGCGTTACCATACGGCAGATGCGACATTGTGGTTTTTTCACGCAGTAGAACGGTATCTTCAGGTCACGAATGACCGAACAACACTGAGGTTCCTTCTACCCAAGCTGCTAGGAATAATCGAGTGCCATATGCGTGGCACCCGGTTCGGCATTCGCGTCGATCCGGTGGATGGGCTCCTCACCCAGGGTACAAAAGACTTTCCTCTCACCTGGATGGACGCGAAGGTCGGGGACTGGATCGTAACACCTAGGAGGGGCAAAGCGGTGGAGATCAACGCTTTATGGTATAACGCCCTACGCCTGGCAGAAGGTTGGTGCCGTCTGGAAGGGAAGAACAGAGAGGCCGATATCCTGTCGCAGCACGCCGACCAGGCTAAAGAATCATTCAACAGGCGATTCTGGTATGAAAATGGCGGGTATTTGTACGATGTGGTTGACGGTGAGAAGGGCGACGACCCATCGTGCCGTCCAAATCAGGTCTTGGCTATCTCTCTGCCACACGCCGTCCTGGACAGGGCCATGTGGGAACCAGTGATTAAGGTTGTCGCCGAGAAGCTTCTGACGCCGGTCGGGCTGCGCTCCCTTGCTCCCGGGAGTCCTGGGTACCGGCCGACCTACTTCGGTGATATCAGGTCTCGTGATGCAGCTTACCATCAGGGCACTGTCTGGCCCTGGTTGATAGGGCCTTTCATCGATGCCTGGCTCAAGCTTCATCCCGGGGACAAGCGAGGCGCCAGGAAACTGCTTGACGGCTTTCTGCCACATCTGAACGAGGCCTGTATCGGCTCAATAAGCGAAGTATTCGACGCCGAGCAGCCTTTTACTGCCCGAGGTTGCATATCTCAGGCGTGGAGCGTAGCCGAATTCCTGCGCTGCTGGTTCAATACGGCGGACTCCCAGCCATGAACTACTCTCCCGGCACTACAGGACCCCTACCGTTCGGTACAAAGCTACTTTTTTTCCTTTTCGCCTTCTTCGTGGCGCTGGCGCCAGCCTCTTCTTCGGAGACGCCTGATGAAAGCGCTCAGGACAATAAGGGGCTTAATGGCATCCGCGATGGATGTTACAACCGCCTGCGCAGTCGTTGCCGTGTTCTTCACAGCATTTATTACACGGTTTACCTTCTTGTAGAGTAGGAATGACCCAACTGCAATCCCGATGAACAGAAAGATCATCAACAGACCGGCGACAATGATAACTATGTCTCTTATGGTTTCGATGACCATTTCTCTGCTGTGCTCCTCATAGATTCAGGTCACAGGTCATTTATGAGTAGCTGTCCCGTTTCTAGAATAGACAGGCGCTAAGGCACCTGTCCAGCAATCTCCTGCTTCGATGCCTAGTGTCTGCTATCCCCGGCGCAAGGATACCAGGCATGGCGGTTGGATCGAGTTGTGACTGCGCCGGGTTGCTTAACGCCGGACCAGACGGAGTATCAGCGTGACGATTAGCAGGGCAAGGAATATCCAGAACAGGATGATTGCAATGCTCTTTGCGGCTTCGACTACGCCGATGAAACCGAATATGCCTGCTATGATGGCTATGATGAGGAATAACAATATCAGTCCTATCACGGTGACCTCCGTAGAATGACGATATTCGAGACTCTTCTACTGGAGCCTCAGCATTATGCTACGACGTTTCCTACATAAAACACATACGTAAACACACGTAACTTCGTAGAGCGGTACACGTATCGCGACTAGTGCTTTGCTGTAGTTTTCGTGTGTAGTCTGCACCCTCCTGGGTCCCGGCGATGATCTTGGCCACGATTTTCCTACAGCTTTTTCAAGTTCCTTACTGCTGGGCTCTGGATGACCTCGCCGTTATAGTCGTATCGCGAGCCGTGGCATGGGCAGTCCCATGAGCGCTCCGCGTTATTCCATGTCACTACGCAGCCCATATGCGTGCAAGATGGGCTGACCTTATGGATGACTCCCTGCTCATCCTTGAAAGCTGCTACAATCTTCCCTTCTGCTCTCACAAGCTTTGCTTCCCCCGCTTTCAGTTCGGACACGTCCTGTTTCGGCTTGGGCAAGCGGTCTATAACGTAGTGACGAACATAATCGAGTCCAAGATCAACGGCGGTCTTTCCGGCGGCACGCGGCTTGAAGTGGGCCGGATCGTATACCGGCGCCCAGGGATTGCTCCTGCCCTGCACCAGGTCTGAGAGTATCATGGCAGCTGCCGTACCATTGGTCATTCCCCATTTGCAAAAGCCAGTTGCGACGTATATTCGGGCCTGGGGGTCTGACAGCTTACCTATGTAAGGTACGTGGCCAGGTGTGATATTGTCCTGCGTGGACCAACGGTATTCGATGGAGCGCAGGTTGTATATCCGTCGCGCCGATTCCTCCAGTTTTCGGTAGCACTCGACAGTGTCCCCGAAATGGCCCGTGTTGTGGGCCCTATTCGTGACAAGCACTACTTCGCCGCCATTAACACGTTGCGAGCGCAATGAAAGGCTTTCTTGCTCCGACCCAATGAACATGCCTTCGGGGAAAGGCTGGTCCAGGCGCACTGCCAGAACATAAGAACGGCTCGGAACTATCCTGGAGTAGTAGAATCCTCCTCTGTCGACGATGGGAAAGTGCGTAGCGACAATCACGTGCTTGGCTACCACGCTCCCCCTTGTCTGTTTGGACATTATATGGCCCATCTCCTTCCAGGCCCAAGGCACGAGTTTGCTCGAAGAGAAAGCTACCATCGCCGGGAATGTGTGAAGCCAGGGCCAGCAGATACTTGCGTGGGTGGAATTGGGCTTGATTGTCGAAACGTATTGCACCGAAGGTTGCGAAAGGCAAGGGCGGGTGTTCGACAAAGGAAGCCGGCAGGCCGAGGCTTCGGGCGGCGTCCACCTCTTGTTCTATCTTGTTTCGATGTTCGGGCGTTAGCGCATAGGTGTATGCCGGCTTCCTCACGAAATCGCAGTCAATGCCCTTATCACGTACCAGCGAAGCCACCTTCTCAATCGCGGTTTGATTTGCCTGCGCGTACTGTTGAGCCCGTTCTTGCCCAAAAGAGTCCAAGAGCTCTTTGTAAATGCGCCTGTGCAATGATGTCAACTTGGCTGTTGTACGTCCCGAGACGCCTTCAGCGATCCTTCGCGACTCAACGACGGCAACATTCAACCCGGACTGTTTAAGCAGAAGTGCGGCCGTGATGCCGACCAAGCCACCCCCAAGTATGGCTACCTCAGTAGAGATATTCCCTTGAAGCGAAGAGTAGGAGGTGGGGGGTGTGGTCGCAATCCACAGGGATTCATGCCTATACATTGGTATATCCTTTCCCTGGATATTGGTCGGGAATTCCTTGGGGCCTAAATACCATCGTCTCATATCCCCACCATAGTGTAGAGAGATTCCATGCGCGGACGAAATGCGTAGCTGTACTTAACCGACGGTAAGAATTGCCCCTATACTGATCCCAAAGTGAAAGGCGCACTGTTTCTATTACTCGAAGGGGCTGCGCCCCTTCGTTCACTCCTCGCTCAGGCTAGAGATCTGCCTCCTGGGAGAGTATAAGGGTTCCGTCGCTTTTCTCACGCTACTCAGCATGGAGCACGCACACCGGGAACGTTGCCAGAGCGTCAGCCACGAGCAACTGTGGCCCTGATGACCTGCCCAGGACGGATAGCAGTTCGCCCGTGAAGATGTTGCGGTATTTTCTATTTGTTCCTGACCTTCCACCTGGTGCAAGCCACGTGTCACCCCATATTTGTGGTCCGACGGGTAACTCAGCAGTCTTCCGTGTAAGCTCGGCGGGCAGCCTTGGTACGATGACCAGCATTTCACTAGAGTCCTTCACCCAGGCAAAGGCACATACATGAGACTTCTTTGCCCCCTCAGCTTTGAGGGGCACGTACGTTCCCTCATCAAAGAAATCCGGATGCCCGCGCCGATAGGTCAGCGCTTTCCAGATGACATAAAGCTTTATGTTACCGTCTTCCATTGTGTCGACAAGTCGCTCCGCGATGGGGAGATGACCACCCATGCTGGCTGCCTTTTGCTCCATGTCCTTTATGAACTCCATTCTGCTGCGGAAATCAATTTCCTTTCGATTGTCCGGGTCTACCAGGCTGTAGTCCCACATCTCGCAGCCCCGGTATACGTCCGGGGCGCCAGGCGAAAGCAGCTTCAAAACGGTTTGGGAAAGCGAATTATACATGCCGCAACGGGAGACGATCTTGTTGAAGCGCTCGAAGTCCACAAGGAACGGGTTAGAGTTTGAGGAGTCCAGTATGGCCGATATGAACCTGGCAACATCCTCCTCGTAATATATGTTTGGGCTCACCCAACTGGTGTGGACCTTGGCCTCCCTAAGGGCTTTGCGTAGATATTCTTGAATGCGCCGCAGGTATTGTGTCCGCTGCTGATCGTCCATTTGCACCGGCGGGTACGTGCCAAGGAGGGCTTGGTATAACATGTATTCCTCGTTCCTATCTGGAACGGGCGCGTCACTTATGGTGGACTTCTTCTTCCGGTTCAGCCTGCTCCACCTGTCAAGAGCGGCCCTCCATTCCCCAGGCGTTTCGGAGAGCACGTCTATTCGTGTACGGACGTCCTCGCTCCGCTTCGAATCGTGAGTGGATGTTGCAAGCAGGGAATGTGGCATAACTTTTTGGCGTTCCATGTTATTCAGGTGAAACTCATCAACATCAATGCCGAATTGTTTCGGACTTCCGCCGACCTCATTGAGGGACATAAGAGGGTTATAAATATAAAAGGCTGTGTCCTCCATGCCCTTGGCCATGGCAGCACTGGTAACCTGTTGAAAGTGCATCACGAAGTGGCGCTCCTGATTCCGTCCCACTGTATTCATATGTGCGCGGTGCTTCAGAAGCAGCGCATCGCGCAAAAAGTCAAACAGCGAGGCGCTGAGGGCCGGGTTGCGCTTCCTGGCCTCGGTGACGGAAACGCGTATGATGCGGCTGTCTTCTTTATCAATGATGTCTGCCGGTGCATCGATATACGTACGGTACACAGGAAAACAGGCAATGACCTCAGCGATGGCGTCTTTGAGGCTGTTGAGAGTAAAGTCCCTGAAATGCCGGCTTCGCTCGGATACCCCGTCCAACTGATGGGCGAGCATGTTGATGTCGGCGGATAGAGACGTAGTCAAGATAAGCTTTTTGGATTGGTACAGTATGTCCTTGAAGTCATCGTGCACACCTGTGAAGCGCTCGTAGGTGCTCAGAATAAGCCGTGCATTCTTTCTGTTAACGAAAATGCCGTTTACGAGCGAGCCAAACTCGTAGCCAGTAGTCCCGTTCACCGGCCAGCCCGCACGCAGGATTTCCTTATCACCAAGTATCTTTTCTACTACGATGAAAAGCGGTTGGACAATCATGCATCGCCGGTCGGCGGTATTAGGCTCAACAGGTTTGCCATGATTTGACTGACCATCCAACGCGCCCGTTCTGCCTTGTGCCTGGCAAACCACATTCGAGTAGGCATTCTGGAGACGGGCCAAATATCCGGCAGGGTCGAAGAGCCCATCTATATGGTCTATCCTCACGCCAGCAACTTTACCTTCAACCAGAAGGCGCAAGAGGAGCTTATGAGTCAGGTCGAAGACCTGAGGGTTTTCCACGCGCAACGCGATCAACTCATTTATGTCGAAAAACCGCCGGTAGTTGATCTCGTCCCAGGCCACGCGCCAGTAGCTCAGGCGATAGGCTTGAGCCTCCAGGAGTTCATGAAGACGGTCGAAGCTGGAGCACCGGCGTGGCGTGCCGTTGTATTTTCGGACCGTTTCGTCCAGGGCCGATCTTACCGTAGCGTTCCTCTGGTAAAGGTTCCACAGCCGGTTCTTCACGATCTCCTTTTCTCTCTGCCGTTCGCTGACGTGGGCCTCATCAGTCCGGCTACGGTCAGGCAGGTTGCCGCAGGCGGTAGCTATGCTTTGCAATTCCATATAGTCGGTATCCTTGTCTCCAAGGGCTTGCTGCAGCCTCTCAAGACAGGGTATGAGCACCATGACCGTGGTTTTCGGGTCGATCGGAAACCGGTGCTGCTTGTGGGCGATGACGAATTTGCCCTGGTCGAAAGCAAGGCCGATGCCTCCTTGTTCGAGCACCTGACCGTACTGGTCTTCCAGTATCGGCAACAACAACTTCAGCCTGAGCTCGGGCTTGATGGGATACCAATCTATATCGAAGAATGTGGCGTAGGGTGAACTGGGCCCGTTCTCGAGGACATCGGTCAACCACACGTTGTCGAATATGCTCATATGGTTGGGCACGAAGTCAATTATGTGCTCCATATTGTATCTATGGAGTTCCTCAATGAACTCCTCGTACTCCATTTCCGATCCGATCTCAGGGTTGATGGTGTTGTGATCAGTAATGGCGTACCCGTGTGAGCTATCGGGCCGTGTTTTCAAGTATGGAGAGGCATAGACATGGCTAATGCCCAGGTCATGAAGGTATGGCACCAGCTTGGTGGCATCGCGGAATGTAAAGGACCGGTTGAATTGGAGGCGATACGTGGATACAGGATACCGTTTAGGCTTGGTGGTCCCCGTTTCAAGTCTGTCTGGGCTTGTGCGCGTCAGCATGGTACTATCTTTAGAGTACCATTGATCACGGCAGCTTGCGCAACCTTTTATGTGTATGAGAGCAGGGTCATGCTGTTCTTAGATAGGACAGAATGAGGATATGGAGAATGCATTACCGTGACATACGATCAAGTGCCAGGTTGAACGCCCAATGACTGTATAACCCATGGTGTGATAAACGCTTCGATAGCCGCGGCAACCAGGAGTGCCGGAACCACGACAACCACATAAACCCTGACGGCATAGGTGAAACCATCTGAGATGGAGACGCTCCGGTTGCCTGCGACCCTACTCCATAACCTGGCTCCCAGCGATAGCCCTGCGCCGGCGGCCAATAGCACCGCTGGTATTTCTATTACACCGTGCGGCACAAGTGCGGCAATGGCAAGCATTGGGGAATCTGCGTAGTGAATCACAAACCCAAGAAGAAAACCGTTCGTCACTACGAAAAAGGCAGGAAGTATGCCGAAGATTATGCCTCCCAGTGAGATGGCAAGCGCCTTGATGGCGTTATTAAGGAAGATAGCCATGAAGAGAAGCAGCGGAGATAGCCCGCTCAGGCTGCCGGCGACCGTTCTCAGCAATGCCTGTATGTCGTGTGCTTTCAACCAGGACGTACCGAAGAATCCCATGGCACCGGTGACCAAAAAGAGAAATGTCGCCAGCAGGACTGCTTTTCGTGGAAAACGGGATAACAACACTAGGCTGGCCTGCTGGCACGATCATTGTTTTCTGTCACCTGACAGAATGGCGCCAATGGTTCCACGACCACCACGCGCTCAATTCCACCCAGGTCCAAGCATGATGAGACGTGACAGCCGGGCAAACTTTCGGCGGCTAGGGACATAACGCCCGGCGCCTGCCCGCATCCGACTTCCAGAAGCATTGTGCCTCTGGGCCGAAGCCATGATGCGGACTGGGCAAGAAGACGCGACACGTGCTCAAGTCCCGAATCTCCGCCATCCAGCGCCAGGAAAGGCTCAAAGCGCGAAACCTCGGGCGCCAGGTGAGATATTTCGCCTCGTTGTATGTACGGGAGGTTGGCCACCATGATATCTACCGCGCATGGAAGAGCTTGCAGTAGGTCGCCGTGTACTATTTCGACCCGGGCCTCTACTCCATGCTTGCGGCAGTTCACTCCGGCTACCTCAAGGGCATCCATCGAGACATCGGCTGCGAACACGCGTGATTCGGGACATTGGACCGCCAATGCTATGGCTATGCATCCACTGCCGGTGCCAACATCTGCGATAACTGGAGGATGTCCCTGCCGGACTGCAAGAGCTCGTGCCACCTCAACGGCCTTCTCCACGAGCGTTTCAGTCTCAGGCCTCGGTATGAGGACCCTCTGGTCTACGTGGAAGCTCATCCCGTAGAACTCGCACTCCCCGAGGATATAAGCAAGCGGCTCCCGTACACTCCGCCGCTCCACAAAGGCAGTCAGCGTCCTGTATTGCCCTTCAGTTAGCGACCGGTCGGGCTCGAGATGCAGGCTGAGGCGCGTTGTGCCGAGAACATAACATAACAGTAGATCAGCCTCCATAAGAGGCTCTGCTACACCATAGGACGACAATGTGCTGGAGACTACACAGCGTGCCTGCGAAACAGTCATAGCTGGTGTTGTGCCGGGGGAATCATGACCTGCTGCCGACCTTCTGGTAGACGTGTTCAAGGTCTTTTGCCTGTTCGTTCGAGCTGAGGGCATCGATAAGTTCATCGATGCTGCCATCCATTATTCGCGGCAGTCCATGCATGGTCACGCCAATACGATGGTCGGTAACTCTGTCTTGCGGGAAGTTGTACGTGCGGATCTTCTCCGCCCTCTCTCCAGTTCCCACCTGAGAACGTCGCTCCTCGCTTAGCTCTTCCTGTCGCTCTCGCTGTTCCTTGTCCAGTATGCGAGCTCTGAGGACAGCCATCGCCTTGGCGCGGTTCTTGAGTTGCGACCGCTCATCCTGGCATGCGGCCATGATGCCCGTGGGTAAATGTATTATACGTACAGCCGTGGCCACCTTATTGACGTTTTGGCCACCAGCACCCCTAGAGTGGTAGAACTCTATCTTGAGGTCTTCCGGACGGATATCCAGTTCTTTTTCTTCCGCTTCAGGCAAGACAGCCACCGTCGCTGTTGAGGTATGTATTCTACCGGATGCCTCGGTAATGGGCACGCGCTGCACGCGATGTACACCGCGCTCGTACTTCAGTCTGCTGAAGGCACCACGTCCCCTGACCTCGAAAATTATCTCTTTGTATCCTCCACGTTCGCTTTCGCTGGAGTCGATAATCTCGGTCTGCCAACCCTTGCTCTGGGCATACCGCGTGTACATGCGGAAAAGGTCAGCGGCGAAGAGTCCCGCCTCCTGGCCTCCTGTTCCGGCACGAATTTCGACTATGACATCCTTCTCGTCGTTCGGGTCCTTGGGCAGCAGGGCAACCTTAAGCTCCTGTTGGAGCTTTTCCCGGCGCAACTCAAGGGATGCTATTTCTTCCCGGACAAGGTTGACCATCTCCTCGTCCAGCCTGGTGTCCAGCATCTCCTTGGTCTGTTCCAGGCTCCGTGATATAACCATGTACTCGCGGTACTTAGTCACCACGTCTTCGAGCCCTGCGCGCTCTCTGGCCACTTCTTGAAGGCGCGTTGGATCAGAGGATACCTGAGGATCGGCCATGAGCTGCGTCAGTTCCTCGTATCGTTTTTCGAGCAATTCCAATCTATCTATCATTGCGTGAGAATTATATCAGGTTTGTGCAGATTGGGCGCGGAAACAAGTTACACGGCACCCGTCAACGCGGCTACTGGCTTTGTTGGTGTGTCCCGGGCCACAGCCGGGCGCCCGGATCCAAACAAACCCCGCTGTCTATCTCAACATGGTCGCTGATGAAACATCGGCCTTCGGCCCGCACTCGATCGCCAAGGCGAGAGTTGTCGGCTATGACCGACCCCTGCACACTGCAACTATCTCCGATGCAACTATTCGGCCATATGACCGTCTCCCGGAGGATTGAACCCGCGCCAACCCTGCAATCAGCACCAAGGACTACCGGGCCCACAAGCCGCACGCCAGAGCCAACCTCACAATTGTCGCCTATGACGACCGGGCCTGTGATATGGGCCGTGCGGTGTATAACAGTCCCTTTGCCGATCGTAGACTTTGCTTCCGCCTGTCGGTTGAGGAGGTCCAGGTTTAGTTGAAGGTATTTCTCGGGCGTCCCGATGTCTATCCAGTATCCATGTGTGTCATAACCGAAGACCGGCTCTCTGCTGCTGAGCAACGTTGGGAAAACATTGTGCTCGAACATGACCTTGGATTGCTCCGGTATGAGATCCAGCACTTTGGGTTCGAGAACATATGTGCCGGCGTTAATCATGTTGCTCCGGGCTTCACCGGGTTTTGGCTTTTCAACGAACCGTTGTACTCTGTTTTGCGCATCCATCTCTACGACGCCATAGGCGCTGGGGTTTTCGACCGGCGTCAGAGCTATGGTGGCGGTGGATCCTAGGTGTGTATGATAGCGGACCATGTTCTTCAAATCGAACGGAGAGAAGATGTCCCCGTTCAGTACCAGGAACCGTCCGTCGAGGTGGCGGGCGGCGAGCTTGACCGGGCCAGCTGTCCCCAATGGCTGGTCTTCCACACTGTATATGACCCTGATCCCGACCTTCGACCCATCGCCGAAGTATTCAACGACACCTTTGAATAGGTGCCCCAAGGCCAGTATTACTGTATCAACGTCATTATTCTTGAGGTGGCAAAGAACGTGTTCCAGGAATGGCCTGTTGAGTACCGGGACCATAGCCTTGGGCGTGTTGCAGGTCAGCGGGCGGAGCCGCGTGCCTTCTCCGCCAACCAGTAGGACAGCTTTCACTTATATCTCCTTGGGCATTAATAATGTTCCAAATTCGAGCGGGACCACGCCAGTTTCAGGGCTGTCCCTGTTTGCCCGTTTCCGGTCGGTGATTGCCAGCGGGCCTGCTGGGCCACCAGTTCCATCTACCTAGCATAGCAGCTATGCTAGGCACAAGGAAAACCCTCACGATGAAGGTATCCACCAGTACGCCGATGGCTATGGCTGCACCGACCTGGATCAGCGTCTGAATCGGCGCGGTGGTCATTGCGGCAAACGTACCCGCAAGGATCATGCCGCATGCGGTGATTATCGCGCCAGTAGCCGCGCTTGCAGAGCGCACTCCATCCCTAGTGGTTTTCCCGGTGGATTCTTCTCTCACTCTTGACATAAGAAAGATGTTGTAGTCTTCACCCAGAGCTACAAGGATCACCAGCAGATATGTGGGCACTATGTAAAAGACGCCCTGGTGACCGAGGAGGCGCTGGAATACGAAGCCGGATATTCCTAGGGTAGTCCCGTAACTGAGTAGAACGGTGAGCAACAGGTACAATGGTGCAACCAGGCTTCGAAGCAAAATGGCCAGCACAATGAAGATGCCGGCAAATACCACCACGAAGACGCGGATGAAGTCCACGTCGCTGACCTCCTGTATATCAGCAAACTCAGCCGTGGCGCCGCCGACGGCAACCTGTCCGGGCGAAAGCGTGCTCCCCTGGAGCTTACTGGTGAGCACTGAACGCAGGTCACGCGTGACGCGGAAAGCGTCTTCAGAATATGGTTCCTGGTCCAGGATTATTGAGAACCGGGAGACCGTACCATCCTGTGAGAAAAAGAACGTCCTCAGACCCTGGGCCGCGGGATCATGTTGTATCAAGCTCTGTGGCATAAGGTACGCATCCGGCACAGATTGGAAGTACCCCGCCAGGCCGGACAACCCAGCGGAAAGAGAGGCAAGCAACACCTTCAACGCGTCCGGAGATGGCTGCTGGCTGGAGGATGTCAGCATAGCCGCCAGTTGTCCGAAGGCTGTCATGCTCTCAGCGTATGCTGCGTTCGTCGTGGTTTTTGGATAGGCGGCAGCTAGCTCGTCAAGGTATCCTTTCACAAGTCCGACTGAGCTGCCGATATCCTGACTGGGGCCAGACGCCGGTTGTCCCAGCGATTGAATCATCTTGTCCAAGTTTGCAGACAGGCTGGCCAGTTGATTTCTTACTAGTAGAGGTTGTGCTCCACCCTGCATCTGCGTTGGGCTCCGGACCGACCTGACGCCGGCCACCGACGATGCAGCCTGGCTCATACTTGCCAGAACTACAAGTGAATCCTTGTCCATCATCGTCTTCCCTTGTGGCGCAGCAACCGCGACGTTAAGAGGCGTCATTTCGCCCACATCATAGTGCTTTTCCAGTATGTGAAAGCCAGCAATAGAATCGAATGAGTCTGGCAGCTGGGTGATCACATTAAAGGTGCGGTGGAAAGATGGCAGAGCGGCGTAAGGGATCAACAGGATTGCGGTAACCACCAGGGCAGACACGGCCGGCCGTGCCGTGACCAGCTTTGCCACTCGTCCCCAGCCAAATACGCCCACTCGACCGCTCGTGCCTTTGTCCTGCATTGGCCAGAAGAGACGGCGGCCGAAAAGTGACGCCAGCGCAGGTGTAAGGGTGAGGGCGGCAATGAGAGTAATAAAAACCGCTATGGCCAGGAACGGGCCCATAGTACGGAACATCTCCAGGCGCCCTGCCATAAGGCCCATGAAGCCGACAATGACCGTGGCCGCGCTAGCGGTTATGACCACGCCAATCTTCTCCATCGTGGTCAGGTGAGCGTTCCCGCGCTCCTGACGGCTCGATAACTCCTCCCTGAGGCGGGATATGATAAACAGGCAGTAATCTGTGCCTACTCCGAAGACTATGACCACCAGGTAGGCGTCTATCTGTGACCACGCGGGAAGTCCCCATTGCGCCGCATACCCCAGCACGCCTCTGCTGACCAGGTAAGCACAGCTAATAGTCAGCAGTGGCACCAGCGCAGCAATGGGAGAGCGATATATGATAAGGAGGAGCACGATTACCAGGATTATCGTCACCTGAGTCGTGCGATCAATCCCTCTGCTGACAGCATCGAGCATATCGGAAGTCATGCCCGCCTCGCCTGACACGTGGACCTCAATACTCTGAGGTGGGGCAGGCATATGTTGCCTGATCGCTTTTACCGCCTGCACAGTGCTCTCGTCGAAAGACGTGCCCGAGAACGCCACATTGATAAGCATGACTGTCTTGTCGGGACTGACGAGGAACAGCGAGGATTGAGAGCCGTCAAATATCGAGTCGACCGAGGTCACGCTGGATGGGGCTTCATCGGAGCGCAACCAGTCACGGATGCTCTTGGCATAGGCTGTGTCTGAGGGGCTTATCCCCGAGGGGTTGAACAGTACGATTGTGCCGTTGCCTCCCGCCTTAAACCCAGGAAAGTTTTTCTCTAACAGCTGTTTGGCCTTTACTGAGTCTACGCCCGGAGGCAGTGATGCCTCATCGCTGAGCCTGGCGACGTCTCTGAGAGAGGGAGCAAAAACAGTAAGAATTGCGGCCACCGCGATCCATGCCAGCGCTATCCAGACTCTATTCCTGATGGAAAAGCGACCTATTCTTTTGAACATGCGAAGAGAGATTTCATCCTGTCAGAAGTATATTTTGGCATGAACTGATCTCAGCTATCAAATCCCAGGCATGTCTTCTGAGAAGGTGCTCTTGTGTAAGTTTGATTGCTAAACGTATGCAAGCCTATAATATGACAACAGCACCATCGCCCGTTATGACCGAGATTCCTGATGGCTAGAATTCTTGATACCATACACAAGCCCGCCGACCTCCGCGAGTTGAGGACAGATGAGTTGCAGCAGCTTGCGCGTGAGGTGAGGGAGGAACTTATTTCGACAGTGACCTCAACCGGAGGGCACCTGGCTTCGAACCTGGGTGTGGTGGAGTTGACCATGGCATTACACAGGGTATTCGATAGCCCCGAAGATAAGCTCATCTGGGATGTCGGACACCAGAGCTATGTGCACAAGCTTTTCACCGGTCGCCGGGAGAAGTTCCGAACGTTGCGCCAATATGGCGGACTATCAGGGTTCACGGACATGAGTGAATCTCCGCACGACCCATTTGGTGCTGGACACGCCTCCACATCTGTCTCAGCCGCCGTTGGTATGGCTGAGGCGCGTGACCTGAAAAAGGGTAACTATGATGTAGTAGCTATTATCGGTGATGGGGCTCTAACGGGTGGCATGGCGTTCGAAGCCCTGAATCACGCGGGACATCTAGGCATAAAGCTTATCGTCGTACTGAACGATAACGGGATGTCTATTTCTCCCACAGTGGGAGCATTATCAAACGGGTTCAACAAGCTGAGGCTGAGCCGCCGTTTCCGTCGAGCGAAAGCGGGGGCAAAGCATGCAATATCCCACGCGCCTCTGGGGAAGCAGGTCTGGCAGCTTGGCACCGTGATAAAGGATGGCCTTAAGCGATTGGTTATTCCCTCCATGCTCTGGGAAGAGCTGGGATTCATTTACCTCGGCCCAGTGGATGGGCATGACATATCTGCCGTTGAGGTAGCCTTGCAGCAGGCACAGCGGTCTAACGACAAGCCGGTGCTGGTCCACGTAGTCACGGTGAAAGGTAAAGGATACCATCCGGCGGAAAAGGATGCCGTGGGTTTCCATGGTATTCCGCCCAGTCGTGAAAACGGAAACGGAGGCTTGACCTACAGCGCAGTCTTTTCCGAGACCATGCGCCGACTGCTTCGAGACGACCCGCGAGTAGTAGTGGTGACCGCGGCCATGGGCGAAGGGAACCATCTGACCGAGGCACACCGGGAATTCCCCGAGCGTGTCATAGACGTGGGAATATGCGAGCAGCATGCAGTGACGTTTTCTGCCGGATTGGCGGCGCAGGGTCTCGTCCCTGTTGTGGCCGTATATTCCACATTCCTGCAGCGGGCATTCGACCAATTAGTGCACGACGTGTGCCTGCAGGACCTGCATGTCGTGTTCGCTTTGGACCGAGCAGGCATCGTCGGTGATGACGGGAAGACCCACCAGGGCACGTTCGACCTGTCATACCTATCACTCGTGCCCAATATGATGGTATCGGCCCCGAAGGACGAGAACGAACTGCAGCACTTACTCTTCACTGCCACACGGGTGGCACACCCTATTGCCATCAGATATCCCCGCGGCAGAGGGCCCGGCTTTGCACTTGAGTCGGAACTCAAGGAGTTGCCTGCGGGAAAGTCAGAACTGCTTCACTCTGGAGACGACATATCAATACTGGCAGTCGGCGCCACTGTGGTGCCGGCTCTCAAGGCTGCGGAGAAATTGTCTGCTAGCGGCATTCAGGCGGCTGTCGTGAACTGCCGGTTTGTGAAACCTCTCGACTCCGAGCTCGTTTGTGAAACAGCTGAGCGCACCGGTCGAGTGCTGGTGGTCGAAGAGAACGTCGCCGCGGGAGGACTTGGCAGTGCGGTGTCTATGGCCTTACATGCCAACTCGGTAAAGGCAGACATCACATATGTAAACGTGCCCGACGAATTCGTCGAGCACGGCCCGCAATCCGTCTTGCGCGCCAGGTACTGCCTGGATGAAGATGGCATAAAGCGGAAGGCCATGGAGTTGTTTGAGGAAACGGGAGGTCGCAAAGCCGGCTCGCCCCTGTCTACTGGACATCCATTGTAGCCAAACTGTTCGAGACTCTACCGCAATATGGCTAAGCCCGAAGCGTTTGAATCCTATCGTACTCTGATAGAAACAGAGCTGCAGTCGAATCTCGATTGTGGCAGGCTCGGCTTTTATGATATGCACCGTTACCATCTGGGGTGGGTCGACGACAAGGGGCGGGCGATAGAACGGCAAGGTGGGAAGTTCATCAGGTCAACGCTATGTCTGAGCTCGTGTAAGGCCGCCGGAGGCAACATCTCCTCCGCTCTCCCGGCCGCCGCTGCGGTGGAGCTAGTACACAACTTTTCCTTGATTCACGACGATATTCAGGACCGGAGCGACCTGCGCCGGCACAGACCCGCAGTCTGGAAGGTCTGGGGAACGGCTCAGGGAATAAACGCGGGCGACAGTATGTATGCCATGGCGCACGTGGCTCTAACGCGCCTGGCTGATCGTGGCGTCTCGGACACCAAGATAGTTCGTGCCGCAGCTACGCTGGGCAGGACCTGCCTCCTGCTCTGCGAGGGCCAATACCAGGATATCCTGTACGAAGCACGCCATGAGATATCCGTGGAGGAGTACCTGGATATGGTGGCGCGCAAGACGGGCGCCCTTATGGGCGCATCGGCAGAATTGGGTGCGCTGGTCGGTAGCTATGATGATAGAGTAATAGAGGAGCTGGGTGATTTCGGTATCCAGGTCGGCATCGCCTTTCAGGCGCAGGATGATGTAATGGGTATCTGGGGCAGAGAAGAAGAGACGGGGAAACAGCAATACGACGACATAGTAGGTAAGAAAAAGACGCTGCCTGTGATCTACGCATTGAAGAAGGCGGGCAGGCCGGCCCGCCAGAAGCTACTATCTGTTTATGCCGAAGAAACTGTGTCTTTGGAGGATGCAGCAGGCATTGTGGATATACTGCATGACTGCGGCGCCTACGACTATTCTCGAAACATCGCCAATCAACACCTGCAACGTGCTCTGGCAAATCTGGAACATGTGCCGAACTCTCAGGGGAAGAAAGAACTGGTAGACATAGCCTCGTTCCTCATAGAGGGCAGGCCTTAGGAACTCAGAACAAAAATGAAGTTATCTATAACTGGCAAAGGAGGCGTAGGCAAGACCACTGTGTCGAGCCTACTTGCCCGTGTTTTCGCTGAAGAAGGACGTACCGTGCTGGCCATAGACGCCAACCCTGATGCGAACCTGGCAACGGCCCTGGGTATTCCTCCGGAGGAGGCCAGCAGAATCACTCCGGTCGCAGAGATGAAATCGTTCATCGAGGAGCGGACCGGGGCGAAACCGGGGGTCATCGGAGGCTATTTCAAACTCAATCCGAAGGTTGACGACATACCGGAACGCTTCGCTGCGAGAGTGGACGGTGTGAAGTTGATCGTGCTGGGCACGGTGAAGAAAGGCGGTGCCGGCTGCATATGTCCGGAAAGCGCTGTGCTGCGCGCGCTGATCGGACACCTCATATTGGGGCGCAAAGACGTGGTCATCATGGATATGGATGCTGGCATTGAGCACCTGGGAAGAGGAACCGCTAAGGGGATCGATGCTTTCATCGCCGTAGTGGAGCCGGGGCAGCGCAGCGTGCAAACGGCGCAACTGGTCAAACAACTGGCGCGAGACATAGGCGTGGAACACTTCTACGTCGTTGGCTCGAAGGTCAGGAACGAAGAGGACCGGGAGTTTATTATTCGGAACATGAGCGGTTCTAAAGTGATCGGATTTATTGGCTATCACCCCGAGATTGCTGAAGCAGATAGGCTTGGGAAAGGAGTATACGAAGCGTCCGGAGAAGCCGTGGAGGAGGCCAGGAAGATTAGAGAAAGCCTGGAAAGATTATATGAGGAGGCCCACGGTGAGAAAAAAGACAGTTAAGGACGTTGATGTCAAAGGTAAGCGTGTGCTTGTGCGCGAGGATTTCAATGTCCCGCAAGACAAGAACGGAGAGATCACGGACGACACAAGGATACGCGAGGCACTCCCTACCATCAGGTACCTGCTGGAAAACCGGGCCAAGGTCATACTCTGCTCACACCTGGGGCGTCCCGACGGGAAGGTCGTGGAGTCCATGCGCATGAGCCCGGTCGCAGCCAGGCTTGGCAAACTTCTTGGTATGCCGGTAAAGATGTCCAGGGATTGCGTGGGTCCAGATGTGGAGAAGGCGGCCAGTGAACTAAAGGAAGGCGAGGTGCTGCTGCTGGAAAACCTCCGCTTTCACCCGGAAGAGGAGGAGAACGACCCGAAGTTCGCGCGCGAGCTGGCGAGCCTTGCCGACATATATGTTGCCGATGCCTTCGGCACCGCCCACCGTGCACACGCCTCGACGGTAGGCGTCGCGCGTTATCTGCCGGCCGTAGCTGGCTTCTTGATGCAGAAAGAGATCGAAGCCTTGAGCAAGGCCCTCGAATCCCCCGAACGGCCTTTCGCAGCGGTTGTGGGCGGGGCCAAAGTCAAAGATAAGACCGCTTTGCTGGAGAACATCGTTGGCAAAGTAGATGTTCTCTTAATTGGTGGCGGCATGGTCGCTGCATTTCTATCCATAAAGAACGATAAGAGAGCCAGGAAGGAAGATGAAACCTCCGGTTCCGTCAGGCGCATTATGGAACAGACTAGGCGGCGTGGCATTAAGCTTATGTTGCCAGTGGACGTGGTTGCGGCAAAAGACGCCAACTCGCCTGACACGGCAAAGGAAGTGCCCGCAGACCAGGTGCCTGATGGCTGGATAATAGCCGATATCGGCCCCAAAACGGTGCAACTCTACGCCAGCGAGCTGAAGAATTGCAAGACCATGGTATGGAACGGTCCTATGGGGATCTTCGAAGTGCCGCGGTTCTCCGCTGGCACGCGTGGCATAGCTGAGGCCGTAGCTAGGCTCAAAGCGACAACTATCATTGGCGGCGGATCCACTGCGGAGGCAGTGGAAGACTTCGGCCTGGCAGATAAGATGACTCACGTATCAACCGGCGGCGGAGCCTCCTTGATGTTCCTGGAAGGGAAAGAGCTGCCCGGTGTCGCAGTGCTGCAAGACAAGTAATGGGTACCATATTGGAGTAGATTAAAGCCTCTGGAGGTGGGTATTGGTAGACCTAGAACTGCTCGGGTCCTTGGCGGTGAAGACACCTTCAAAGATGGTGCTGCTTGTGTTGGACGGACTTGGCGGGCTGCCAAACCCGATCAACGGAAAGACGGAACTGGAGGCTGCCTATACGCCTAACCTGGACCGGCTGCTTCAGCAAGGCGCATGCGGGCTCACAGACCCGGTAGGTACAGGCATAACCTCCGGAAGCGCCCCAGGCATACTGGCGCTTCTTGGTTATGACCCTCTGAAATACACTATCGGACGCGGTGCGCTGGAGGCAGTAGGCATTGATTTCGACCTTCAAGAAGACGACGTAGCTGCTCGCGGCAACTTCTGCACGATTGACGAGTCCGGAATCATAACAGACCGTCGGGCAGGTCGCATAACAACTGACAAGTGCGCGGAACTGAGCCGACTTCTAAGCAAGATAAACCTTGGTACCGGCGTAGAGATATTTGTGCTACCCGTAGAAGGACACCGGTTCGCATTGGTGCTTCGCGGCAAGGGCCTTTCCGCCGATGTGAGTGACTCCGACCCTCAGAAGGTAGGCTATCCGCCCAAGTCCGTGAAGCCTCTAAGCACAGAAGCTGGAAAGACGGCCAGACTGGTCAACAAGTTCATCGAAAAAAGCTGGAAGCTGCTTCGTGACCATCACCCGGCGAATATGATCCTGGTGCGCGGGTTCTCCCGGCGGCCTCATCACCCGTCCCTGGCGTCGATTTACCAGATCGAGCCTGCGTGCATCGCGTCTTACCCCATGTATCGTGGGTTGGCTCGCCTTGTAGGCATGAAGCTTCTGGATACCGGGCCGACCATACAGCAGGAATTCCAGACCTTCAAGAAGCACTACGCTCAGCACGACTTTTTCTTCATCCATGTAAAAGCAACCGACATGGCAGGTGAGGATGGGGATTTCGACCACAAGGTAAGCGATATCCAAGAAGTAGACAGATACATACCGGAAATCACGCAGATGAACCCGGATGTGATAATGGTCACCGGAGATCACTCCACTCCAGCTGCGCTGAAGGGACACAGTTGGCATCCCGTGCCGTTCTTATTGTATTCGAAGTGGTGCCGCAAGAGCCGAGCCGATAAATTCTGCGAGCGCGAATGCGCATCCGGCGAACTGGGCCGTATGCCTGCTCAACACATTATGGCCCTTGCACTGGCACATGCACTCAAACTGACCAAATATGGCGCTTGAACCCCCAGAAGAAAGGACAGACATGCGCATACCGTTTGTTGCCGGCAATTGGAAGATGAATACGACGCTCGATGAGGCTGTGTCCTTGGTCAGGTCTATGCACCAGCGTCTGGACGTTATCGAAGGCACCGAGAAGGCCGTATGCCCGCCATTTGTCTCAATCGCGGCGATCTCCGAAATGCTGCGCGGCTCCACTATAGGTGTCGGGGCGCAGAACATGTACTTCGAGGAGAAAGGCGCTTATACAGGTGAGATATCCCCTATGATGCTTAACAAACTGTGCAAGTACGTGATAGTCGGCCATTCCGAACGCAGGCAGTACTTTGGCGAGACGAACCAGATGGTGAATAAGAAGCTCAAGGCCGCTTTCAAGGCCGGGTTGACGCCCATAATGTGCGTAGGCGAGAGGCTGGAAGAGAACGAGGCAGGCAAGACAGAGGAAGTAATTACCGACCAACTTTTCTGCGGGCTCGACGGTATCACAGCAAACTCCGGCAACATGGTCATTGCCTACGAACCGGTTTGGGCCATAGGTACCGGCAAGGCTGCTACCAGTACCCAGGCACAGACTACGATATCGCTCATTCGTAAGAAGCTTTCAACAGTGTTGGGGAAGGCAACCGCCAGCGATATGCGCATCCTATACGGCGGCAGTGTCACGGCGGCAAATGCGGGCGAACTGGCGGCGCAGCCAGACATAGATGGCGCACTTGTCGGGGGCGCTAGCCTGAAGCCGCAGGAGTTCGTAGCCATAGTCGAGGCTACGGCAGCAGCCAAACATGCTCAATGAGGCCACTGGTTGCCATAGTCGGGCCTACCGCAGTCGGCAAGACTGACCTCGGTATAAGGCTCGCCCTGTCCATCGGTGGGGAAATAGTCAACGCGGACAGCCGCCAGGTCTACCGGTACATGGATGTGGGCACCGCCAAACCCTCCGCAGAACAACGCTCTAAGGTCACGCACTACCTTCTGGACATAGTTTCCCCGGATGAGCCTTTCAGCCTTGCGCTCTACCAGGAACTTGCGTTCAGGGCGATCGACGACATTACTGCACGTGGGAAGGTCCCGGTGGTCGTTGGCGGCACCGGCTTGTATGTGTGGGCACTGCTGGAGAAGTGGAGCGTACCAAGGGTGGCCCCGGACCGTGACTACAGGAAAAGCATGGAAGAGCTTGCTGCCAGGGAGGGCTCCGCGCACCTTTACCGGCAACTGGTGGAAGTTGACCCAACAGCAGCGGAGCGTATCGACCCGAGGAATACGCGGCGCATCATCCGGGCCCTTGAGGTATGCCGGGGAACTAAAAGGTCTGTCTCGGCGCTCCAGGCCAAGCGTCCTCTACCTCACAACTGTATCATTATTGGCCTGACCATGCCAAGAGAGAGGTTGTACAAGAGGATAGATGAACGCGTAGATCGAATGATTCGAGAGGGCTTGATTGATGAGGTAAAGGGCCTTGTTCAAAGGGGATACGGCTTTGACCTGCCTCCCATGTCTGGGATAGGATATAAGGAAATTGCGCTGTATTTGGAAAGCCGTCTAGACCTGGAATCTGCTACACAGCGGATCAAGTATCGTACCCACCATTTGGCCCGCAGACAGTATGCCTGGTTCCGGCTAGATGATCCCAGGATCCATTGGTTGAATCTGGATAATGGCGGCCCCGAAGCACAGGTTGCAGTTGAGGAGTTAGTCCGATGGTAAACATGGACTTCACCAAGATGCAGGCGTCCGGAAACGACTTTGTAATCGTCCGGGAGACGGATGCCAAACGTGATTGGACCGAGCTAGCCCAACGCATGTGCCATCGTCGGTTCGGGATAGGTGCCGACGGCGTCCTGGTAGTGCTGCCCTCACGGAAGGCAGATTTCAGGGTGAGGGTAATAAACTCTGATGGTTCCGAAGCGGAGATATGCGGCAACGGTTTGATATCGCTAGGCAGATACGCCGCAGAAACCGGACTGGTCAAGCCGAAGTGCGACGAAGCAACCATCGAAACACTTGCCGGCATCAAGCGGCTTAAACTGCTGGAGTGCGATGGCGTTGAGAAAGTTAGAGTGGGCATGGGAGCGCCACACCTGGAACCGAGCGAAATACCGGTAATGGTACAGGTAGGGGAAGGTTACTGCGGTGCTGTGCTGGATTATCCGCTGTTCGTCGGCAATCGCAAGTTGCCGTTGAGCTTTGCCTCCATGGGCAATCCTCATGCCGTGATGTTTACCACAAAGCCCCTGGAGGATTTCCCACTGACCAGGGTGGGCCCGGTCGTGGAGAACCATCCTATCTTCCCTAACAGGGTTAACTTTGAAGTAGCAAGGGTTATTGAGCGCAACCGGATAGAAGCAAAGGTCTGGGAAAGAGGCGCTGGAGAGACTTTAGCGTGCGGCAGCGGTGCTTGCGCCATCGCCGTGACAGCCAGGCTACACGGGTATATTGACGGTGAGGTGGATATCGCGCTCCCTGGCGGGACGCTAACAGTAGAATGGGACGGCAAAGGAGAGGTCGTTTTAACCGGTGCGGCCAAGGTCGTGTTTACCGGGAACTGGTGCAATAACGGAGGTTAACTGAATGAAATTCGCCAGACGAGTCGAACAGCTTCCACCGTACCTCTTTGTAGAGATATCTCGCAAGATCGCCGAAAAGCGGGCAAAGGGAGAGAAAGTAATCTCCTTCGCCATCGGAGACCCGGACATCCCGACCCCCTCTAACATCGTGAAACGCCTGTGCCAGGCGGCCCATGACCCGAAGAACCACAGGTACCCGGAGACTGACGGCCTGCCCGAACTGCGCAGGGTGATAGCCGACTGGTACAGGAAGCGATTCGAGGTTTCGCTGGACCCGGATAAAGAGGTGCTGCCGCTCATTGGCTCGAAGGAAGGCATTGGCCACGCAGCCTTGTGTTTCCTCGACCCTGGAGATGTCGCACTGGTACCGGACCCCGGATACCCCGTGTACTCCATCGGCACCATGCTGGTCGGCGGCCAGCCGTACTACATGCCGTTGCTTGAGCAGAACGATTTCCTGCCAGACTTGGATGGTGTGCCTTTCGATGTGGTCCGCAGGGCAAAAGTCATGTGGATAAACTATCCCAACAATCCGACGGGAGCAGTAGCCGAGCCGGAGTTCTTCGAGAAAGCAATCCACTTTGCCAAAAAGCATGGGTTGGCCATCCTGCACGATGGTCCGTACTCTGATGTGACGTATGATGACTACAAACCAATATCGTTCTTGCAGATACCCGGGGCCAGGGATGTGGGCATAGAATTTCATTCCTGTTCCAAGACGTATAACATGACTGGCTGGCGAATAGGCATGGCTGTGGGCAATGCCGAGATGATAAACGCCCTGATGAGGGTCAAGTCCAACCTGGATTCAGGCGTGTTCCAGGCCGTGCAGTACGCCGCTATCGAGGCGCTTACCGGGCCTCAAAATTGCATAGCCGAGCACAACGCCATCTATCAGCGGCGCCGCGACAAGCTTGTCGCCGTGCTGAATGACCTTGGGCTGTCCTTCCGGCCGCCACGGGCGGGCCTGTATATTTGGGCTCGCGTGCCCGAAGGCTACACCTCGGTGAGTTTCACCTCCAGGCTACTGGACGAAACAGCAGTGGCAGTGACGCCAGGCACTGGCTACGGGCCGAATGGCGAAGGCTACGTGCGCCTGTCGCTGACACTCCCAGATGCCGATCTGGAAGAGGGCGTGGCGCGGCTGAAAGCATGGCGGGAGAGCTCAAGAGCCACGCCGGTGAAACAGACAAAGAGGAGTTGACATAATCTATAAGTCACGAAGGTTTTTTATACCTGAAGGAAAAGGCAAGTCCGCGGGGAAGTCTATTTCCACAGGACAAACGAAGGAAAAGGCCTTCCTCGTAGGCGTTGAGTACAAAGGCAAGGCGTCCGGTTGGGCGCTTGAGAGTTCATTGGAAGAGCTGGCACGACTGGTCAAGACTGCTGGCGCAGAAGTAGTGGGGAAGATGGGGCAGAAACTAGCAAGGCAGTCGCCCTCATATCTGGGAAGAGGCAAACTAGAACAACTGGCTGCGATGAAGGAAAGTGCCGACTACACACTAGTTGTATGTGACGATGAACTGGAACCTTCTCAGCAGCGGGCACTGGAACAAGCGCTCCAGGTAAAAGTACTGGACCGCACGGCATTGATCCTGGACATCTTTGCCAGGAGAGCCGGAACGCGGGAAGGGCAACTTCAAGTCGAGCTTGCCCAGCACGAATACCTGTTGCCCCGACTGGCGGGACAGTGGAGTCACCTTGAGAGGCTCGGCGGCGGTATCGGTACGCGTGGCCCTGGTGAGTCGCAATTAGAGACGGACAAGCGCCTGATAAAGGAAAAGATCTCACGCCTCAAAAAACAGTTGGAGCAGGTCCGGGCACAACGGTCTCTATATCGCAAGAAGCGCCGGGCCAACGGCATACCGGTGGTTGCCCTGGTGGGTTACACCAATGCTGGGAAAAGCACTTTGTTCAATATGCTTAGCCGTGCAAATGTCACAGCCGAAGACAAGCTGTTCTCGACTCTGGACCCTGTGACAAGGCGCCTTGAGCCACGGGGCATGCCGCCGTTCCTGCTCACAGACACCGTTGGTTTCATACAGAAGCTGCCGCCGTCGATCATAGCCGCATTCCGGGCTACTCTTGAGGAACTGGAAGAGGCGGATGTGCTGGTTCACGTGGTGGACATAACACATGCCAACGCAGCGGAGCAATGCCAGACGGTCGAGAGCACTCTGGCAGGGCTGAACCTCCGGCAGAAGCCGACGGTAACCGCGTTGAACAAGATAGACCTCCTCCAAGGGAAACCTGCTGAGGAAGAGGTTGTCCGGCTCAGCCAACGGTTGCTGCGACCTTCTGGACGAATCGTACTGTTATCCGCTGCCACTGGGTTCGGCCTGGATGGGCTGCTGAAGAACATCGCGGCCCTGCTACCCACTGGCGCGTCCCGCAGAGCAGCTACTCCTTCAGCTCAGGACCGCTATGGAACTGCCGGTGAATATCCCGCAGCCGCTTAGACGTAACGTGGGTGTACACCTGTGTAGTAGCGATATTCCTGTGTCCCAGGAACTCCTGGACCATCCTTATATCTACGCCTTTGTTCAGCAGGTCCGTTGCAAAGGAGTGACGGAACACATGCGGCGTCGTGGTCAGCGGACACCCGGTAACCACCGAATACTTCTTGACCATGGCCTGCACCGCCCTCGGGGTTATGCGCTTGCCCGGCACCCTCTTCACTCCCCGGTAACCTATGAAGAGCGCTTTCTCCTTGTCGTGCCGGCCCGCGAGGTACTGCCTCACAGCTTCGACAGCCCTGGATGAAAAGTAAACTGTCCTTGCGTGTCCACCCTTACCTATAATGCTGATCTCCAGGTCATCAGCAGTTGACATAAGTCGTACTTGCCCACGGTCGAGTGCCACCAGCTCGGCTATACGCATACCGGTGGAAAAAAGGGATTCGAGAATGGCTCTATCTCTCAAGCCGGTTATCGTAGTTGTATCTGACGCCAGGAGCATCTTCTCCACCTGGTCCAGTTGCAGTACCTTGGGTATTCGCTCGGCGGCCTTCTTGGCCAGTTTGACCTTGTCGGGAGGCATGGATTCTATATCGCGGGCTATGAAGTAGCTCAAGAAAGCTCGCAGCGCTATGAGGTAGTGGTTCTGTGTGGAACGTTTCAGCGGCTCTTTGGAGATGGGGCTGATGGCACGCGACAGGGCGTAGCGATATTTCCAAACATGATCGTCGGACAGCTCGTGGGGCCTCAGCGCGTCCAACTTGTTTTCTGTGAGCCATTTTGCGAAGGCGCTGATAAAACGGCCGTAGGTCTCCTGGCTCTTGACGCTGAGGCCCTTTTCCACGTCGAGATACTCCAGAAATCCCGGGATGTTGTCGATGATAGACTTTGTGGACTGCATCGTGTCATGCCTCCGGCATTCATCTCTCTTTTGCCCATTATAACTTCGCTAAAGGTACATTATGCGAAGTACCAAATGGATTTTAACATAGGCTGTCAATAGGCTGACATGCGGCTGCTGCGGCTCGGTGTGCGCGAAAGTTTTGAAAGAGGGTAGAATGCCTGGCCCAATTCTGTCATGGTCGGGCTTGACCCGGCCATCCAGGTAAGTTTGACTGCTGTTGTAAAATCGTCAGAGGGCTTCTCAGGTCTCACCCACGAAGTGTCGCGCAAAAGGTAAGGCAAACCGAGATGCTCCTCAGATTAGCGCTGGCCTGAGGAGTGCTTGTTCGGGGGCGGATAGCCCCAACATGAGCTTTAGCTGGCGGGCATTGACCACCGCCTTGTCGCCGAAGCAGTTGTTGAACAACACGTGCAGGTGTGTTGCCCTGGAGGATAGCTCCTTCAACCTGGGCGCCCATTCCTGAAGCTCTTTCTCCGAGTAGAGATAGTTGAACCGTTCTGCTGCGGTCAGGCCTTCTTCTTCCCATGTGCTGGCGTTTCTCCCGTGGAACCGTACGACGGATATGTCACTGGTTACCCCGATCACTGGCGGTACTGATGATCTGAACCCTTGAGGCTCATCTACGCATACACATGCAAGCCCGTTGTCCCTCAAGAGTGCGAACGTCTCATTCCTGTGGCGTTCATCCAGCCATGATGCCGTCCGAAATTCCACTGATAGCTTGTATTGCGGCAGGTGTTCACCAAGGCCAGCAATGTACGAGATATTCGCTTTGCTGGGCACAAACCAGGGAGGGAATTGGAAAGACACCACGCCCAGTTTACCGGCTGAGTCGAGCGGCAGCAATGCGTTCTCGAATCGGTGCCACAGCTCCTTGGCGAGTTCGGCGGGCACGTCTTTCAGGTAGATGTTCTTGTTTGCCTCGAAACTGGCGGGGAGTTGCAGCCTGATATCTCTGGGCAGGCTCGGCCCAGGCGTGGGATGACCAGTAAAAAGCCGGAAGGCCTTAACGTCGAAGATGAAGTTGCTGGGTGTCCATTGCGCCCACTTTCCCGCCACAATCTGCGCAGGCATCGCATAGTACGAACTGTCGACTTCTACGAGGGAGAAATTACTGGAGTAGTAACGCAGCCTTGCCTGGGGAGTCATGGTCTCAGGAGGGTAGAAGGTGCCGGCCTTCAGCAAAGTGGGATCAGCCCAGCTTGATGTGCCTACAACTATGTCGCCCATGGTCTCCAGCACATTCTAACATAGACAGATTTGAGCCAAGCCCGCGGATCGCAGCCACTCCCAAGGATTCGTAGCCAAACGTGATGCCCTGGGGACTCTCTTGAAGGGTGCACAACAACGTCATCCCTCATCATTGCTGGCGAAAGCAGTGACAAATCATGACGAGGGTCGCCAACGGAAACCTACTCACACCAGGGCCCTGTAGCCAAGAGGACCAAGTCATGATTCGTCGCCTTATCTACACCATGGTTTCATCGTGTCACATCCCAAGTCGTCTCAATAAAGCGCTACATCGTCGGTAGCTCCCAGGCAACAGCAGATGAAAACTGGACCCCCTCCCTGATGAAGCAATGGAGTTATTGCATTGAGACTGGCCTATGAGGAGACAGGGGCATGCCTCGCTTTCATGTGCGCGGCTCACCTGTTGCGATGAAGAGGGTAGAGCGCTATCATACCTTCATTATGAACGGCTGGGTATTAGCTTGAATGTAGTAACAGGAGCCTACAGTTACATCGGCAGCTACATTGCGCGACGGCTCGTCGCCTTGGGAGAACCGGTCAGGACTCTCACCGGCCACCCAAACAGACCCGACCCCTTCGGCGGCCAGGTGCCGGCCTTTCCCTTCAATTTCGATAACTCCAGGGCGCTGGCCGACAGCCTGCGGGGAGCCGAAACACTGTACAACACCTACTGGGTTCGCTTTCCTCGCGGACGGCTCACATTCGAAACGGCGGTGGAGAATACTAAAAAGCTCATCGGTGCCGCGGAAGAGGCTGGCGTAAGCAGAATTGTACATATCAGCGTCACCAACTGCTCCGAGACGTCACCCCTGCCCTACTATAAGGGGAAAGCACTGTTGGAAAAGGCCATTGTATGCTCCAAATTATCCTACGCCATAGTCCGGCCAACACTTGTCTTTGGAACCGGGGATATCCTGATCAACAACATCGCCTGGTTACTCAGGAGGTTCCCTTTGTTCCCGGTCTTCGGCTTAGGCGAATACCGTGTGCAGCCCATCTTTGCTGAGGACCTCGCCGAGATAGCGGTAGATGCTGGCCATCAGAAGGCCAACCTGATTATCGACGCGGCTGGCCCGGACATCTACAAGTTTGACGAACTGGTGCGGTTGATTGCCAAGGCAATCGGGGGCAGAGCCAGAATTATCCACGCCAGTCCCGAAATGGCACTGCTACTGGGCAGGCCGATAAGCCTCTTGACCAAAGATACGGTGATAACCGAGAACGAAATTAAGGGACTTATGTCCAATTTGCTCGTGTCTGCCTTGCCCCCAGCAGGGAAGACAAGCTTCAGGGAATGGCTTGAGCGGAATGCCCCCACGATCGGCACAAAATACGCATCCGAGTTGACCCGGCACTTCCGGTGACCCAGGATGCCCCCAGGGGACAAACACTAGCGTTTCATCGTGTCAGCAGTCGCCGGTGGCCGCAGATGGCCGCCTTCGGCTCAGGTGGTCCACAAAAACTGGAGAGGTGGTTTATACTCAGCCCCTCTCCTGTCTAAATGATGGGTAACACTTGAATCGACGAGGGGATAATGCCTTTCGGAAACTAGCGCTTCTCTGATTCCCTGGTTTCCGTGGCTTTCAGCCTGTCTGCAGTCTGTTGTTCGTGTGCCAGATTGGCGTCCTTGATCTCTTTTCCTTTGGCCAACCGCCCGACATCCTCGGTAGCGTGCTTGTCCGATTCCTTGGTCTCCCTGGCTTTCAGCCTGTCTGCAGTCTGCTGTTCGCGAGCCAGATTGGCGTCCTTGATCTCTTTGCCTCTGGCCAGCCGCCCGACACCCTCGGTAGCGTGCTTTTGCTTTCGCTCGGACTCTTTTTTCGATTGTTCTTCTTGGTCTCTCAACTGTCCTACCCCCATTTCAACTCCTTGTCGGCAACCCTCTCCCGAGGTATTGTGACCTCACCACCGGACAACAACTCCGTCCTGTCTGACCATGCGTATCCTGAGGAGCGCGCCCATGCTCAATGAAAGCGTTCGTATAATTCCCTGGTTAGTCTTTCCTGTTCGCTTGAATCAGCCACCGTCCGGGGAATCCGTTCTTTTTTCCTTTCGAACAAACTCCCGAATCGATTTTGGCAACCTTTTTTTATTCATATGCTCAGTGTACGTTATCGGACATTGTGAAACAAGACACTATGTTTGGATCGTGATGGACGAGCGATCCGCAGCTTACCTGACCACCATCTGACCTGGCCAGCCGGGCAGGGCATTGGTTCGATCCCACTCGCCCCCCGGACCATTCTTCCATCATTCTGCCTTCTGGAATCGTTGTCCTCGGCCCAGAGAACTGGCTCGGGCGATTGGCACAGCCAGCATGGGGTTCTGAGGCGGGTAACATTACTCTGGTTCGTCTGGACTCCGTCGTATCTCGGTCAACTCCTCAGGCGTGATCCCCCAAAGCTCCGCCGCCTTGCGGTCTATTTCCTCCTCCACCGGCCGCAACTCATTCAGTGCGTCTTTGCGCCCTTGGGCCGCAAGGTGGTGAGCACGCCGCGAGAGTGATGCCAGGGACTGGTGCAGGGCGTCGGACCCGTCAAACCTGGGGATGGCGACATGCTGAAGAATGCTCGGTGAGGCGAGGCCACCTCCACCACCGGGCGTGCGTGCTCTAACCACTACATTCGCTGGCGCTGAGCCGAGCAGTGAACAGAAAAAATGGGCCTCAGCCTCGTCGGTGAATGGGACAAACGAAGCATTATGTTCTGGGATTACTACCTGACCCCCTCGCCGTTCAGCTACGGCAGCTCTGAGGCCCGTTGCTATCCAAGGCCATACCACCTTATATGGTGCGAAAGTGTACTCGCCCACGTCGTACATGGAGTAAAACGGCGACTTTGGGGGGTCAAAGTATTTCTTGTAGCCACTTCGCCCTCGCAGCACGTCCTCAAACTGCCGCAGGTAGGCATAGGTCATGGGATACTGCACTTTGAGAGCAGTCTCATTGAAGCCAACACTAGGTTTGGCAGGCTCCTGAACCATGAGGATGTGGGCTGATGGTATTGCTTTCCAACGGGATATGTCTCTGCCCCGCAGCAGGGGTAGCACCAAGTCCGGCTCAAGGAGGGTCTCGATCCTTTTCAATTTGGTCTTACCCACCTCGTGCAGGTTTTCCACTAGCAGGTGACCATCGGGCTGGCGCTCCAAGACGCGGAGCCAATAGACGCCGTTGACCCAAGTGCAGGCACCGGCATGGGCCTGGTAGTGAGAAGCTCCGACTACCTTTTGAATGACAGCTAGGGTCGCCGGGCTGGCCGTGAGCCACGGAGAGGTAACCTGAGCTTTGTCCACGGCCTGGCCCATAATGAAGTCTTGCGGGTGCGTTCCTTCACTGTTTCTAGGCTCAAGTCAACCCCTATCCTGCCTGGCTTGGCCTTCTGCCAGACGGTGTAGCTCACAGGGTACTCGGTGGGTTCGCCTTTCTTGAGGACGATGGTCGCCGTGCGGTTGCTGGCCCCTTCAAAGGGCTGAAGCTCCACCAGGTCTTGGGCCGAGAGCACCTTCAGGTGCGGCCCCTCTTCGCCCAGGCGGAAACGGCGGAAACCCTCGCCGCCTCCCTTGGTCTTGAACACCGTCTGGGTAATCACGAAACCCAGCTTGCCACCACTCTTTAGATAACTGTCCATAGCGGCGTAGGTCAAGAGGATAGAAATATCATCCTTTGCAGTGCCCAACCTGGCTCGCAAACCCTTATGAGAGAAGAGGCCGTACTTTTGCCACAGTTCTTTGGTGGCTTCGCGGTAGTCATCGGACAGGCTCTCCCAGTTGACCCATGGGGGATTGCCAACGACGTAGTCAAAGGGAGAGATTGCGCGGAATACCGGGGCAAAGGCGTTCTTGATGATGCGGGCCCAGAGGCCGTTTCGCCCTTCTGCTTCTAGTTGCCGCACCTTATCATAGAGCTCTCCTAAGGAACGCCCGGTAAGCGGTTCCTCCCACCTCAGCTCTCGCTGCCCCAGGGACAGAAATTCCCCTGTCTGGTAATTGCCAGCTACGCATTGTTCCAGCAGACGGCAGAGGACATCCACCTGGCCCTTGTCAACCAGCTCCTCGGGCACCCAGAACTCTTTCTGCGCCGAGGGTACGGGGATGTCCTTCTGGTGCTCGATTGGGCGTTTCCGAGTCCGCTGAGTTTGCGGCGTTAGGATAGAGTCGCACAAATATACTGGGATGTCCTTACCTGCCAGATGACGGGCCAGCGAGCCCAGGGCGAGAAGATAGTTGGTGCGGGCAGCGATGACGGCTAGGGGATTCAGGTCAAAGCCAACCACGTTTTCCAGGATTTGAGCCACCAACTCACGCTCACGCGTGCGCCAGGCCAAGGAATCTTTGACGTCGAGAGCGCGGTGGATGGCAAGCACCAGAAACGTGCCCGAACCGCAAGCGGGGTCTAACAGCCGCTCGGTCGGGTGTCCTGTATAGCCGACATCGTTAAGCACTAGCTCCGCCAGCCAGTCTGGCGTGTAGTATTCGCCCAGGTCGTGGCGCAGTTCCCTGGGCACCAAGTACTGGTACAGTTTCTTCAGTAGGTCTCTGGTAGCTTCTGGGTTAAGGGTAGCAGTGGCCGGCTCATATTCTGCCAGGGCCCTGGCAAAGCTGCGAACAGCCTCCTCTATATCTGCATTCCAGGCTCCGACATACCAGCCAAAGAAGTCCCCCTCCAGGAAGTTACGGATGCCCTGGGACTCGAACCACGATCCCTTCTCCAACTCTCCCAAACGGCCTCGGAGTTGTTCTCCAGGCAAGGCCGGAAGTTGCTCCACTACGGACGCCATGAGTGCGCCGTGTTGCAAAGAAAGTAGCTCCGCTGCCAATAGCTTCATGAGCAATGCATAGTACGTGTGCACTGCAAAAAGGAGTGGCTTAAGGTCGGTAGATTCCGTGACGTGATACAGCCGTGCCAGGGCGTTAGCATCTTGCTGGGCCTTCACCAACTCATGGCCGTCGACGATAC
>JACPPY010000027.1 GCA_016190755.1 Chloroflexota bacterium
CCTGTTACAAATGCTTCAGTTGCATCTGCCCCAGAGAATGAAGATTCAAGAATTGTAGTGTCAACTTTGAATCTGTCCGGTCACCCTCTCAGATACGAAACTGCGGAAGTTCGGCTAGTTGTTGGCTTGTGTGGAGCGGGGAAGCGGCTTATTTGTTTGCAAGGCGGTTCTCAAGGCATTGCGTGGTGTGGAGGTGGCGCGAATAGCTTATAACTTAATGGTGTGTGGCTTGTTTCTGGGTGCCCGTTCCTCTTTTCTGTTCTGGTGGCAGAAGCGTATTACCTCGGCAAAGTTATTGATCCTAACCATGTTATTGGTCTCAGCAGTCCCATCATAGGTCAGGTTTATCCATGGTTTGCCGACCTCGGAGGCGAACTTGTCCGACATGGCCGCTACTATGCCGCCCGGCATACACCCGTGCGGCATGACCGAGATCACGCCGGAATACTCGGGGTCCTCCATCCACTCGATCCCCGCACCTATGCTGAGCAATGCTTCGCTGCCGCACCTGGGTGAAAGATAGGGACTGGTATATTCCAGCAACTTTTCCGGCGACGGCTCACAAACGTCCACAAAGCCATCGAAATGGCGTCGGACTGAGGCCTCATCATGGTTCTGGACCCACTTCCGTATCTGGGACCTGATGATCTTTCCTACTTTGTGGTCTCGTTTAGCATTCTCCAGCACATTGGAGGAGATGTACTTCACCCATTCAGCCCAGGACGAGATTGTGACCTCCAACCCAGCCGCCTCGCAGGTCCTGACCAGGCTGGCATTGCTCAGATCGTTGCAACGCAGGAATATCTCACCGTTTATTCCGATATGTGGCAGACGAGGTTTCTGCGGGTCAATCGCCGCGCGGAACTTCTGTGTAGCCTCTTCCAGCATGGCATCGAAAGGAGACTTCTTTCGGATGCAATCTAGAAGGCGGCTCGTGTACTCCTGGAAGAGGGTATCTGCCAGGCTTGGTTCCTTTTCATAAGGTCTGGTGCGCCAGACCAGCTTTTGCAGGCAGTCTACGGCGACGACACCCTTCCAGGCCAATCGTTCGAACTGTGTCCCCAGGCCCATATCTGAGTATGCGTTGTTCGAGACTGTGGTACGCATGGGCAGGTCGAACCCGATATCCTGCAATATCTTTCGCTGCTCAAGTGCATACTTGCCCAGACGGCAGGGCCCATACGATCCGGCCATGTATCCTTCCACTTCTCCAGGCCCGACGCCTCCGTAGCCTCCATCGTAGTAGAAGCGCATGAAGTCCCCTAATGTGACGCGGTAGGGCAAGCACTCCTTGCCGGAAGTAACCTTGTTCGCATAGAGGAGGCTCCGCTCGTCCGATACCGGCAAGACAATTGACTTTACCCCGTAGGCCTCCATCGCAGCGGCGACGGCCTCTACCTGCGGGGACATACGCGGAATGATCAGCGTTTTGCCGTTGCGAATCAGGGGCGGTGCCGACCGATATACCTTCTCCGGCTCTACCGCAGATGTCGACCCCTTGCGTACCTCATGGAACTGCTTGATGGTATCCACGAAGGCTTCCAGGCGTGTTACGATGCCGGCCTCGGCTGCGTGCTCGTCTATTTCCAATTGCCCGAGGGGTTTGCCTCCCATGATATCCTCGACCAGATTGAGCATGAGGAGTTGGGGCCGCAGCCAAAGTTCGTCAGCACCAGCCCGTAAAGCTGCGGGTTACTGGCCGCGATCGTGGCAGCGGCGATGTGTTTAACTTCCGATATCCAGTACGGCCGGTCGGAATACTGCTTCGGGTTAACCGAGGCGATAGGGAGGAAGTCGAGAGGGATGGGCACGACGCCGAGTTGGGCCAGCTTCTCAGCTATGCTGAGATTGGCCCCGGGGTCCTGTGACATATAGGACCTGGAGAGTAATACCACGCCAAGATGGTCGCCCTCTTTCAGTTGTTCCAACAGCTTTTTGCCTGCCTCGGCCTGTGCCTGTTCGAATCGCTTCTGTGATTCCATTCCAGCCACAGCGGCACGCCTGCCGGCGGCATGGTCGAATCCCATTGCCACTGCAGTATCGGCGAGGTTACGTATCGCCTCGGCATCGCCCCGGCTCAGGTCGATTATCGGCCTCAATACATGTTTGTCCATGCCTAGGGCCTGCGCCACGATGAATGGCGCACCCTGCACCAACGGGCAAGGGTACTTCTGGTTCTCATCGCCGTCTTTTGGCCCTACACGCACGAAGCTCGGGAATAGTATGTGGTCGACATCTTTCAACACGGAGACGTGACCATGAGCAAGCTTTATGGGGAAGCAGCTATCCGTGTAAGCTAGTTCGACAGCCTGCTCCATCACTTCCTGATTGGTCCTGGTCGATACCACTACCCTTACTCCGAGGGCGTTCAAGAAACCTATGATCAGGGGGAAGTAATCATACATGAGAAGGGCCCGGGGTATGCCTACCCTCATGCCTGAGCCCGCGTCAGGCCTGTGCTCGGCGAGGAGCAGCCGTTCGCGCTCATCGAAAGCTGTCTCTCGATGTTCATGCTCCAACGCGGCGTCGTACTTGTCGCACCGGCTGCCGTAGAAGGTAGGTTTTTCTCCCGGCATTTTGAGCCGGCTGATTGTGCAGTTATTGTCGCAGGCCTTGCACGTGAACGTGGACAAGACGATATCGGTATCTATAATGCGCTGGAATCCTTTGAACTGTGACTCCCGCCCGCGCAGGTATTCCTTCGCCAGTATGGCGGCGCCTATGGCGCCGCTCACCTCCTTGTGCGTCGGGACAATGAGGTTCCGCCCTTCGAGTGCTTTCTTGAAGGCCGCCACCACGGCGCCGTTGTAAAACACTGCGCCTGTCAGGATCACATCCTTGCCCAGCTTGCGCGTGCCTACTACCTTCGACAGGTAGTTCCCGGCAATAGAGTTGGCCAGGCTGGCAACGATGACATCCCTGGATACCCCTTCTCGCTGGGCGGCGGTGACTGCTTGACCCATGAAGGCTGCACATCTCGTACCCAGGTCGATCGTATGCGGTGCCTGGAAAGCAAGCCCGGCAAACTCTCCGTTCTTCACCGAAATACCGAGCATCTCAGCCAGTTCGTCGATGAAGCTGCCGGTACCTGCTGCGCAGGCTTTGTTCATCTGGTAATCTACAACCGTTCCGTTACGCTTTATGATGAGCTTTGAATCCTGGCCGCCGATCTCGATGATATCCGCCTGGTATGCCACATCGTCTGCTGCGCGCGTCTGAGCGGTGATCTCGTTCTTGATTAGGTCTGCGCCTATCACACTGCCGACCAGGTATCTACCGGACCCGGTCACTCCGACACCGGCGATCCTGGCGCTTTCTCCTAGGTCTTTCAGCAGGTTGCGGAACACCTCTTTGACGGCGTCCACTGGACGACCGGCGGTCATAAGGTAGCTCTTGGCTACTACATTGCGCCCTGACTCGTCCATGACGACGGCCTTCGTGCTTGTGGAGCCGACATCCACGCCTAGGTAACCCTTGAAGGGGGCATCGACCCTCGGAGGAACCCACGTGTCCTGAGAGGTCTTTTCCTCAGGTCGTGAAAGCGATGGCATTGAGAACATGTGCTGCTTGGCGTCTACGTCCTCCGGCACCTCGACCTTGGCTGTCTTTCCATGCCTCGCGAGTAAGGCTGCACCTATGGCCTCAATGTAGAGGAAGTTATCGGGCACCTTGAGCGTGGTCTCGTGTCCGTTCCGCTGAGACATCTCACGTGAGAGAGACTTCAACACAGCCCCGTTGGCCGCGACGCCACCGACGAAGAATAGAGGTTCGCGGAAGGGGCCTTTTTTCAACGATACCACCATGCGAGCGATGCTTTCACTTAGCCCGCATAGCATCGCCTCGACCGGCACACCCTTCTGTTGCAGGTGAATGAGATCACTCTTGGCGAAGACGCTGCATCGGGCCGCGATACGGGGCGGAGCCCCATCATAAGACACGGCCAGCCGGGCGAATTCGTCGAGGCTTATGCCCAGGCGATAAGCCTGCTGCTCGATAAACCTGCCGGTGCCGGCGGCGCACAAAGGGTTTGAGGTTACCTTCCATGGCTTTTTCAGGCCATCTTCCAGCTCGATTATGAGCGAGCTCTGGCCGCCGATGGATATTACGGTCCTGGCATCCGGATAGTAGTTTAGTATGCCCGATGCCAGTGACAGCGAGCTGCTGTACTGAGACCAGTCAAATTCTCTGGGAACGACAGATGAGCCGCTACCCGAGGCCGCAGCCGTGGATATATCTTCCAGTTTGAAGCTGCTCGCCAGGCGGCCCAATAGTGCAGCGAGGGCTGCCTTAGGCCCACGGAGCGCCTTTTCAGTATCTAGATGGATGACATTTCCGCTCTCGTCTATGAGAGCCATCTTGGCGCTAACGGAGCCGATATCAACGCCCAAGGAGTATTTCATAGCACAGCCAACGCCCATATTACCACTTTTTTTTTCTTAAGGGAACGTCCTGAGCAGAGCTGCGGCGAAGGCCTACGTAGCCGCTTTATCTTAACCAGCCAAGATAGAACTCTACACTCAGGATGGCCAGAGAAACCGCAACTGTGATCAGTGTGACCATGACCCCGATGCGGAAGAATTGCCCGAACCCGATATGTACTCCTTCCCTGTTGGCTCCCTCTACGACGATTATGTTCGCTACGGCGCCGATGATTGTCAGGTTGCCACCCAGGGTTGAGCCGGCGGCCAATGCGATCCACAGCACGTCCCCATGTGTCCCTTGCAACATGGGTATCAAGAGCATAGTGAGCGGAACGTTGCTCACAAGCTGCGATACGGCAAGGCTGACGACCTCGATTGAAGCGATACCAGCTAAACCGGGTGTCACTACTACCCTATGGGTGAAAACATCTAGGACGCCGGCTCTATTCGCGCCGGCGATAACAACGAAGAGGCTCGCAAAGAAAAGCAGCAACAGCCAATCGACTCCAGAGACCACCTTGGATGGCTTCGCACGCCCAACAAGGAGTACAAGGAATGCGCCTGCCAGTGCCACCAGTGGAATGGCCACCCTGACGTATGCGCTTATGAAAAAACCGACCATTACGATCATGAGCACAGGGGATAAACGCAATATGGCGCGCATATCATAAGAGCGAGCTTCACGAGGTAGCTCCAGTACCTGGTCGAACCTCGGCTTGGAGCATGCCTTGTCAACCTTGAACATTATGATTATCAGGACCACCAGTGAGATAGCAGCAACAGGCAGCAGATGCAGGAAGAACCGCGTGAATGATATGCCCGCAGTTATGCCAATGAGCATGTTCTGCGGGTTGCCGACTATGGTGGTGGTGCTGCCAATGTTGGACGCCATGGCTTCCGCTATCAGGTACGGCACCGGGTCTACTCTCCTGGCGCGGCAGGCCTGGATTACTATGGGTGTAAACAGCAGGACGACAGCATCATTAACGAAAAAGGCGCTGGCGGCTGCCGTCGCCAACACCACGATTATGAGGAGCCGTTTGGGAGTTCTCGCTATGGACAACGTCTCGACGGCGAGGAACTGAAAGAAGCCTACTTCTTTAAGCGCCGAGACGAGCACCATCATGCCGAGGAGAAGTCCTATAGTATGGAAGTCGACGGCCGCCACCGCGCCGTCGAAGGCAACAATGCCGAAGAGCACCATCAGCACTGCACCGGTAAACGCGGCAGAAGTCCGGTCTACGTTTATGAAGCGTGGCAACCGGGTAAAGGCTATTCCGATATACGTAACGGCGAGTATGGCAGCAGCAGTGAACATCGGAGGATATTTGGGCCGTCTAGTGGTTCCACGAATCGTCTTGCTGCAGGCCGAACAGTCGTCGACCGTCAATTGGAAAAGACATGAGGTGTTTTATAACACAATAAGATGTGCCTGGCAACCCTCAATTTTATAGCTGCAAGCTTGAAGTTTGGGGTCTTTCCATTCTCCGGTTGTCGTTCCCGGTTGCCTATGGACCTGGCTTCGTCGGATTACTCACGATTTGTGACCCTGGAGAAATGGACATGCCACACCCCGATGGCATCGGGGTGTGGCAATGACTACGGAAAGCCCTGAGAGGACACGTGTGGTGCGGCCGGGATATGCGTCTAGCAGCGCGCCATGTCGGTCAGGACGGGCTACTCCCGCCGCGTAACTCTTTCAGCACATCGTTGGCCACCCATTGGGCTGCCTTCGAGTTCTGTTCGCGCAGCCTTGCAGCGCTGGTCAACGCGAGTTCCAGGAGGCGCTGGTCCGTTTGCCCATGTTCCGTAGCGCCCAGCTTGCGGCTTTCTTCACGAAGTTGCGTCCATCGTCCGCGGCTTGTTCCACGGCGGGGAAAAAGGGCATGAAGCGAGAAGGAGGCGATTTCTTGTCGTGCCATGCCAGACATGCCATCAACGCGAAGCCGGCGCGTTTCTGAAATTCGCCCTCCCGCCCGGTCCATTCTATCGCTTTGGTCCAAGCGAGGGGGACCTTCTCGAACAGGTTCATGCACACCTGGTCCGTCACGTCCCACGAGTCTAAATCGGCGGCCCACCGCTCCATCTGTTCTTCGGTTAATAGCGCAGGGTCGTCAACCATTGAAGCCAGGATCCTGGCTTCGTGTATGCCGCTGTCCCACAGAGCGGTGGCAGTACGGTGGTCCCGCCCGACCTCCTTGGCCATCTTGCGCAGCACCGGTATGGAGATGCCGAGGGTATGCTTGCCTCCAATGGCAAAGCGCTTCATGCCCTCGACGTTCTTGCGGTCTGCCAGTGCTTCCAGCCTGAGGATGATGTCGTCCGCAGTTGGCATAGGCGCTCCTCCTCGCCCCGGTAGATTATGGCGATTTTATCACCGCGCCGCTTCATCTGCCAGTAGCTGCGTGGCTTGAGTCCGAGCTGCGGGCTCCCAGGATGGTGCGCCGGCCGTTGTATCTCTCTGTGTCGTATTGCGTATTACGGAGAGACCCCAGCTTGAAGTTGAGCAGGTCTTGACTAGGGTTAGTGTAAGTGGTATAACGGGCCCACAACGGGATGGGGGGATTAGGCCTCCCGCACCCGAATTTTATGTTCAGAAAGGAACAATTTTTAGGTGATGAACTCGCCCCGCTCTGACTCCTCTCTTTCCTGCGGTCTGGCTAGCTCAGCCGACCAACCCCCCTCTTTCTTCTCCCGTCCGTTTACCGAGGCGGAAGAAGAGCCCCCCAGTACTGGCGCCACTGCCAGGAGAAAGAAACTCTTTCCCCTCGTCAGTGACCTCGACTGGAACAACTGGAAGTGGCAATTCCGCAACCGTATCACCTCTATTGAGGAGCTTTCCCATTACCTGCCTCTGTCGGCCAAGGACCAATCGCGCCTCAAGCTGGTGACCACCAAGTACCCTCTGGCGGTCACCCCCTACTACCTGTCTTTGATCGATCCCCTGGACCCCGAGGACCCCATACGCAAGCAGTCCATACCCTCTTTCCAGGAGGTGGCGTTGGCGGGCATGGGGTTTGAAGACCCGTTGGATGAGGCCCGGGAGTCGGTGGTGCCGGGTCTGGTGCACCGCTACCCTGACCGTGTGCTGATGGTGCTGACGGATATCTGTGCCATGCTGTGCCGGCACTGCACCCGCAAGCGGGAGTGGCGGCATGGCGGCTGGGTGAGGGATGAGGCCCAGGTGGAGGCCATGCTGGGGTATATCCGCGCCCACAAAGAGGTGAGGGATGTGGTCATCTCCGGTGGCGACCCGTTGACCCTCTCCACCCGGCGGTTGGAGCAGGTGATCTCAGCCCTGAGGGCCATAGCGCACGTGGAGATCATCAGGCTGGGCACCCGTTTCCCGGTGGTGCTGCCGCAGAGGGTGGATCAGGAGCTATGCGACATGCTCTCGCGGTATGGTCCCATCTGGGTGAACACCCACTTCAACCATGCCCGGGAGGTAACCCCCGAGGCGATGCAGTCCTGTGACCGGCTGCTGAGGGCCGGTGTGCCGGTGAACAACCAGTCGGTGCTGCTGAAGGGGATAAACGACAGTGTGGCGGTGATGAAGGCCTTATGCCAGGCGTTGCTGAGGGCCAAGGTAAGGCCGTACTACCTGTACCAGTGTGATGAGGTGCAGGGTACGGAGCACCTGAGGACGAGTGTGGAGACGGGGATCAAGATACTGGAGGGGTTGAGAGGGCATACCTCAGGGCTGGGAGTGCCCACGTTTGTGGTGGATCTGCCGCATGGAGGGGGGAAGGTATCGTTACAGCCGGAGTACGTGGTGTCGCAGACGGAGGAGGAGCTGGTGCTGAGGAACTACCAGGGATACCTGTACCGGTACCGCAACCCCAGGGGAGTTACCTTACCTAAACCTAAAGCTAAACCTAACGGCACAACCGCAAGGGTAGAACCTTTTCGGCTATCGCGAGGCGATGGGAATGAAGATCGGGCTATCATACGACCTTAAGGATGCGGTAAAGCGAAAAGCCGGGGAGCCCGACGACGTCCTGGAGGAGTACGATTCCACTGAGACCGTGGAAGGACTCGTGGCGGCTATAGGGGACATGGGGCACGAGACGGTGAAGTTGGGCGGCGGGCGTGAGTTCTTGTCCCGAATACTGGCGGAGAAAGTTGACCTGGTCTTCAATATCGCTGAAGGGCGAGGAAACTACAAGGGCAGGGAAGCGCAGGTTCCTTCTGTCCTGGAGATGCTGGAGATACCTTATTCGGGTTCCGACCCGCAGTGCCTCGGCATATGCCTTGACAAGCCGCTGACCAAAAAGCTGGTAGCGACGGCAGGCATACTGACGCCTCGCTGGCATGTTGTGGAAAGCAAGGGCCGGTTGCAGGACATATCGTGGGTGGAGTTCCCTTTCCCGGCTTTTGTCAAACCGGCCTGGGAGGGGTCCAGCAAGGGAGTGAGACAGGGCTCACGGGTTGACCGCAAGGGTCAGTTGGATGGGGTGATCACGGCTCTCCTGGAGGGATACCGGCAGCCGGTCATGGTCGAGGAGTTCATCGCCGGTGAAGAGATAACGGTAGGAGTTATCGGCAACTCCCCGCCGGTTGTCCTCGGCATAATGAGGGTTGTGCCAAAAAAGAAGAGCAAGGACTTCGTCTACTCTCTGGAAATAAAAAGGGACTGGGAGAACCTGGTGGAATACGAATGCCCGGCGCAGTTGCCTGCGCCGGTGCTGCGAGCCATACAAGAGGCTAGCCTGAAGATCTTTGACGTGCTGGCCTGTCGCGATTTCGCGAGGTTGGATTTCAGAGTCACCGAGGCGGGCGAGCCGTATTTTCTGGAGATAAATCCTCTTGCCGGGCTTAACCCCCGAAGCAGCGACCTTCCAATAATGGCCCGCAAGGTGGGCTGGACCTATAATGCCCTCATACGAGAGATCGTAGACTCTGCCATCAGCAGATATCCCGAATGCGTTTGACGGTAGCGATCATCTACAACCAGCCGGACCAGGGCCGCTATTTTTCCATGGGAGAAAACCGTGCGGTGGAGGGCGTTCTGGACGAAGTGAAGGCGGTGCACCAGGCCCTGGTTGGAAAGGGGCATACCGCGACGCGCGTCGGCCTGTGTCCTCCTCTGGGAGCGGTCGTATCCTCTCTCCGTCAACTGCGTGCCGATGTGGTGTTCAATCTTTTCGAGGGGTTTGATGGCAGCCCGGAGACGGAGGCACTTGTTGCGCGGGCGCTTTCCGACGTGGGCCTGCCTTTTACTGGATGTCCGGGAGAGGCCCTGGCGTTGGGTCTGGACAAAGGGCGGGCCAAGGGCCTGCTGGCGAAAGCAGGAATAGATACCCCACGTTTCCAGGTGCTTGGTCCTGAGGGTGTCGGAAACTTTGATCTGGAATACCCGTGCATAGTGAAACCGCTAAACGAGGACGCCAGCCACGGCTTGAACGAAGACAGCATTGTACACAATATGGCATCGCTGCGTGAGCAAGTCCAGCGAGTAAGCCGCCTGTTCGGTGGACATGCCCTGGTGGAAGAGTTCGTCGACGGCAGGGAGTTCAACGCCACTGTCCTGGGGAACAAAGAACCGGTTGTGCTGCCCCCTTCCGAGATCGAGTACAGCCTGCCTGCTGGCAAGCCTCGACTACTGACTTACGCTGCTAAATGGGAGCCGGACAATGATTACTGCCACCACACGAAGGCGGTGTGTCCGGCCAATGTGGACTCTGAACTGGGGTCTCGACTGCGGAAGACGGCCAGGGACGTATTCCTGGCATTCGGTTGCCGTGGATACGCGCGCGTAGATATGAGGCTGGATTCCCAGGGCAATGTAATGGTCCTGGAGGTCAACCCTAACCCGGACATATCTCCCGACGCCGGGGCGGCCAAACAGGCAAGAGCGGCAGGTATGGAATACGATGATTTCGTGGAGAAGATATTGATGCTTGCTCTGGAGAAGGTATGATGGCGCAAGTGGAGCTGAGGCCGATGGTTGCCGGAGACAAACGGTCCATTATGGGGTTTCTGCCGCGCGTACCGGAATTCCTGCCAGCCGAGGTATTCGTGGCAGAAGAGGTAATAGACGAGTACCTGGAAGACCCCACTGGTTCCGGATATAGCATATGGGTAGCCGAGGCCGGTCCCGCCATCGTTGGCTATATTTGCTTTGGCCCGACGCCACTAACAGAAGGCACGTGGGACATCTATTGGATCGCGGTGGACCCGGCGTCACAGTCACGCGGCGCTGGCAAGGCCTTGATCGGGCTGGCCGAAGGCAAGATCGTTGAGTTAAAGGGAAGGCTGATCGTGATAGAGACATCGGCCAAGCCGTTGTACCGGAAAACGATCAGCTTCTACATCGGCAGAGGGTACAGCATCGTCGCCCGAATACCCGGCTTCTATGCCCCTGGGGATGACAAGTTGGTCCTGCTCAAGTGCCTCAGATGAGGACGAGTACGCAGTCCTTCAACGGCGTCCGGGCAAATTAAACCAATCCAAGTAATATTAGTGCACACTCCCATACTGTTGCACCAGATACTGGGGATGGTTTGATAGCGCGAATCAGGATCGGCAGAGCTCAACGGCCAATATGTCGAGGGCTAGCAAGTCGCTTGTAGTCCCGGTCTTTATATCCAGGTCGGCCTGTAAAACAAGGTTATAGGCAGCAGAAAGGCGTCCGATATCCGCTGTGCGAGCAGACATCAGCACCTTGTCCACAGCGAACGATGAGGCTAACCCGAGCAATGTTTGAATATCCTGTCGAGGAACGCGGTGTTCCATAGCATCCCTGGCCTTCAATATCAGGCCCAGTTGCTTGGTAATGAACGAGAGTATTTGCGGAGGCTTCGTGCCCTCATCGAGCAGCCGGTGCAAAAGACGCTGCGCAGTGTCCAGTTGCCGGGACATTATCGCGTCCATAAAGGCGTATTCGCTTGCCTCTCGCGAGTTGCTGATCGCCTCCAGCACGTCGTTCTCGGTTATTACGGGACCCGGCGCGTAGAGCAGCAGCTTGTCTATTTCATTGGTCATAGACCAGAGGTCGTCGCTGGTGTGTTCCCCCAGCAGCTTGGCCACCTCCGGTGTGATGTGCCCTCCATTGGCAGCGACCCGGTCCTGGATCCATGAGTTTAGCCTTTGGCCCCTGATAGGTGGGAATACCTGCACCTTTGCCAGAGGCGCCAGTAGCTTGAGCAAAGGGTTCGCTGGTTTTATTGCTCCATCCAGTAGGACCAGGGTTGTACTCTGGGGCATCTGGCGCGCATAACCTGGCATGTCCTGTATGAACTCGCTGTCGGGCCCCTGTCGGCGCTTGTCCGACTGTTTTCCGTACCTGGGCTCGAACCTCTCGAGAAGGCCTTCGACGACAACCAACCTGCTGGTGGTGAAGAAGGGTAATGCGTCGCATGCTGCACGCAGGCGCGCAAGAGTCAGGTGCGCGCCATCGAGCAACGTAGTGTTGCTCTCCAGCAGATCGCTGCCAAGGCCTGATCTTATCTGCTGCAGGGCTTCTCGTCGCGAGAAGTCATCTTCTCCATACAGTATGTGGAGCAAGTCTCTCTCCGTAGCTGGCGTTCCTGCGCGATGTATTTTACCATGTCACGGGCCTATGCTAAGATAGCGCCGAAAAGGAGTTGGCATTGGAAACAGCTATAATCGGCCTGCCCAAGAGCGGCAAGACAACCATCTTCAATGCGCTTACGCATGGCAAGGCGGATACGAAGTCTTATGGTGGTGCATCTGCCCCGAACATTGGAATGGCCAAGGTACTCGACCCGCGCCTCAAAAAGCTCGAAGCGATGTACCGTCCTCAGCGCACTGTGCCGGCGGAGATGAAGTTCATCGACGTGACGGTTTTCCTCAAGGGGTTTGGGAAAGGGGAAGGAATAGGCGGGCAACTGCTGAACGACCTCAGCCGTGTCGGAGCCTTGCTCGTTGTAGTACGGTCTTTCAGAGACGAGAGTGTTCCTCACCCGGAGAATACGATCGACCCGAAGCGGGACATCGCGACGCTCAACCTGGAACTGGCGTTCTCCGACCTGGCCATTCAAGAGAAGCGTCTCGAAAAGCTGGTGTCATCGATGAAGGCTGCGAAGTCTCCTGAAAAGGAGCGTCTGCTGAAGGAGAAGGACCTGCTCGACCGCATAAAGTCCTCACTCGAACAGGATATCCCTGTCAGGGCGCAGAAGCTTAACGAGGACGAGCGGAAGATACTTTCGAACTATCAGTTTCTCACTGCCAAGCCGTTGCTTATAGCCGTCAACGTCGATGAAGAGCAACTGGCGCACGCGTCCGAGATCGAGGCCGATCTGCTTTCTCTGTGCGGCGGCCCGCTGTGCGACCTTGTTGCGGTATGCGGGAAGCTGGAGATGGAGCTTGCCGGGCTGAGCGATGACGAAGCCGTGGAGTTCCGCAAGTCGATGAGTGCGGGGATCTCGGCTTTGGAACAGGTAGTGCACCGGTTCTACAAGATGGTTGGCCTCATAACCTTCTTTACGGTGGGAGAGGACGAGGTCAAGGCGTGGACCATTACCCAGGGCACTACTGCGGTCAAGGCGGCAGGGAAGATCCATTCTGACCTTGAGCGCGGCTTCATCCGTGCGGAAGTCATAGGCTATGAGGAACTGATGCGCCTCGGAAGCATCGCCGAAGCCAGGCGGCAGGGTATACTCCGGCTCGAAGGCAAGAACTACGTGGTCAAAGACGGAGACGTCATGACCATACTGTTCAATGTCTAGACCATTTCAGGTAAATGTAGAAACACAGCCAATGGGTGTGACGTAGAACCCCCTCACTCTATCTCTCTCCACACCCACTCCGTGGGTACCCGGTACGAGAGGAATAACGTGAGGGTGGACCTGATACTATGCACACTCCCATACTGTTGCACCACATACTTGGAATGATTTAGCTTCGCGAAGGTGCAAGCCGACAGGTGGTTAACAGGTCGTTCTTAGCTTCTGCGTCAGCGCTGTGGCCACGTTTGCAGGTACCAGGCCATCAAGGCGAGCGCCCAGTTGTGCCAGTTCCTTCAAAAGGCTGGAGCTCACGAATTGATACTGCAGACTGGACATAAGGCAGACCAGCTCCAGGTCGGGGGCCAGCTTCTTGTTCATCAGTGCCATCTCAAACTCGTGCTCGAAGTCCGATGACATACGTAGCCCGCGAACAATAACGTTGGCGCCTGTTTTCCTCGCAAAATCAACAGTAAGACCGGTGTACGATGTTGCCTTCACGTTCGGAAGATGGGCTGTAGCCACTTGCGCCAGTTCGACCCTCTCTTTCGTAGTAAAGAGGAGCCTCTTGTCCGGCGTGTCATAAACGGCAATGATCAGCTGACCGAACAGCTTCGATGCTCGGGTGACAATGTCAAGGTGCCCGCTTGTTAGAGGGTCAAAGCTTCCTGGATAAAGGGCCGTAGTCAAACCGTTGCCTCCCATTTGTAGACTGAGATCGAGGTATCACCGTGCCTGCGATCTTTTACACGATACAGTGGTCCGTATTGGTCCAGAAGTGGCCGTCGGGCTGAATGCAGCACCACAAGGGCAGTGTTCTTGCCAACCATCTTGGTATTAGCCATCTGCTCCAGTACCGAAGGTAAGGACTCGTCGGCATAAGGCGGGTCCATGAAAATGATACCGTATTCGGAGTCCAAAAACGATAGTGCCTTAGACACTTTGATGCAATACACGCGAGCCCGTCCGGCGAAACCGAGTTCATCGATGTTCTGCCTGATCACGGTGCAACACCTCTGTTCGTGATCGACGAAGTCGGCCCATTCAGCGCCTCTGCTTAGAGCTTCAAGCCCGAGAGCGCCACTGCCAGCATACAAATCCAATACCCTGGACCAGTCGAGGCCCATAGATTCCAGCATTGAGAATACCGCGGAACGGACTATATCTGTAGAAGGCCGCGTCGCTGCACTATGCGGCACTCTGATCGTATGGCCCCTTGCTTCGCCCGAGATGATGCGCATGTGTAGATCATACCTTAGTTATTATTCCAGAGTTTTCAAGAAAGCCTGAAGCTTCGTGCGAAGCTGGCCTGCGGTAGTCATATTATAGTCGTGCTCGACATAAACTGATGGTACTCCCATGCCTTCGAGGAACTTCTGGACAAATGGGGCGGACAGCCTGTGGATATCGCAAGACCGCGTGACGTACATTACGACCCCGTTTACTCTGAAGCGGCGCACATACTCTCCTATGTGTCCGAGGCTGGCCTCAAGGTTGTCCTTGTTGGCCGGGCTACCGGGAACATAGTTCCTCGGGCAATGCACGGAGTAGAGATACCGGCGGGAGAGCGATTCCCAGGGGTCGCCCGACTCGTTCACGTCTATCCAGAAGGTTCGTGAACCCAGGCACATGCAATCCATGACAACATTGCCCCCGCTAGCTTCTATGAGTTGTATGAGCGGCACGTCGTCCATCTCGTTGCCGAATATGAGAATACGTGCATGCCTCCTGGTAATATGCTGCTGCTGTTCCCGCACCTCCAGCACCACTTTTCGCACCAGGTTGCTGGACTCCTGCACCGGAAGCCCGAGCCCGCTCAAGACGACCTTGGCCACCTGCGTGCCCGATATAAGAGGAGGGTCCGGCTCTCGGAGCGTATACAGCTCGCGCAAAAGCGCCCTGTTCTCGTTGTGCAGTCTGACGGCTTCTTTAAGCGATGTTTCCGTCAACGTGCATCCGGTCCACTGTTCCATGCCCCGCCCGAAGCCCTCCAGTGCGCGTTTGAAGAGTTCGAGACTCATCTCCTCAGACGCTAGGGGCACGTTCAGGAAGTGGTGAAACCTGGGACGCCGGGTAGATATCCAAACATCGCACATACGGCGTATAGCTTTGCAGCTGTTGGACACCACCAGGCCGTCGAGGAAATCGTAGTCACCCTTAAGTGCGAGGTCGAAGCAGCTTCTCGTGTAAGGGCATGTGTCCATCTCCAGATATGAGTCTGCCAGTGTTATCGGCTCGTGCACATTGCCCTGAATGCGGTACGGCACCAGGTCCAGTGCGGTAAACAACTCCAGCGGCACCTGGCAGCAAAAATAGCCGATCACGCCTCTTCTGCTCTGGCCTAACTCTTTAGCTCTACGAGGCTTGGTATTGAAGAGTGTCTCTACTTCTTCCAGAGAACTCCGAGCAGATAGTGGAGTCTTCACTTATACCTCATCGTTCATCGAAGGCAGCGGTTCTGCCAGTGCGCGGTTTCAACAAAGCCGCAGGAGCCGAAAAGCGATCGAGCGAAACCCTGCGAGTTTAAGACGCTTCGATTCCGGCACAACTGGTCAGTATAGATTGGCCCGGAGGGAGTGTCAATGGCATCCGTCCGGCTGGTGAGATTGCTGTTGGCGTCGTACCCATAGCTCCATACGCTGTGGGGGCATACCAACCCAGCGCTATCGATGGAGGTCAGGAAGCCTGGGCTATAATGGTGATATACCCGATGGTTATCCCATGACACATGCCCGCAGCCGAGGGTTCCCAACGTTGGCGTGTCGAAGAACCTCACGGAAAGGACCGACGTCGATGAAACGATGGGGAATGATCGACCTGAGATTACTCGTTCTCTACTCGAGCGCTTTTGCCATTCTTTCCTTCTTGTTTAGCCTCTCAGCGTGGGGTCGCATTACATATGTATCGGCTGCTGGACCAACGCAGGTGCTCGGGGGCCCGACAGGCATCATAATCCATATGGGGGAGCACGTGGTTCTGGGTGCTTTGGCCGCCCTGCCAACTCGAAACGTCGTTGCCATACTCGCTTGTATGAGCGCCGCAGTATTGGTTGATGTGGACCACGTCGGAGCTTTTGTCAATCTGCCGATCGGACCTCGGGCCAGCCACTCGATTGCCTTCGCCTTGTTGGCAACACTTGTCATCTTCTTTCTCGCTCGCAAGGGCGTCTTCGGAGGCCGCATCCGGCCGCTAGTCCTGGGTTCGATCGCCCTGGCCTCCGTACTGGCCCATTTGTCCCTGGATGCGGTGGTGGGTGATGGCTACTTCCCTATGTGGATGCCATTCTCGTATGAGCACGTTTTCATTCCACCCTTTGGAGGAGCCCTTCTCGAAGTGTTGGCCATCGGTGTGGTGTGGGCAGCAGTAGTTGTACGGCCCTGGCGCGCCAGAAATGGACGAGCCACTACGTAGGGCGTGGAGGTTTGTATCTGGTGGTCGGGGTGAGTGGATTTGAACCACCGGCCTCATGGTCCCAAACCATGCGCGCTAGCCGCTGCGC
>JACPPY010000026.1 GCA_016190755.1 Chloroflexota bacterium
CTTGAGTGCTTGTCGGGATAGACTGTGCGACGATACAATGCATTGGGCTCTCCTTGGATTTCGAATGAGGACGTTACATATCTCCATTCTATCCATCGAGAGCCCCCCTTCGCTTATTTAGAACGCATAAGCCCTGAGCTCAAGACTATATGGGTCATGCTGCCTGGGCTGGGTGGCAGTTGGCTTGAAGTGTCTATCCGATCCATCAGGTATTGTGGGCATCTGGAGCAGTTTATCGTCGCCACAAGAAGAGCTTCCGCTCGCGTTTCCGGAACAAGTAACCTGCGATCAGCCCAAGTATCAGGCCGCCGAGATGCGCCTGCCATGCGACGCCGGGAACAAACGAGAGTATCAAGAAACTGCCCAGAACAGACACCCAGAGAGGAAGTGGCACTGGCACGGGGAAAATGAACACCCGCGTTTGGGGGCGCATCACCACCAGCGCGCCACCCAGAGCGAATATTGCGCCGGAGGCACCGACAACAATTGTGAAACGTGGACCAAGCAGGACAAAGAAGATACTGCCCAGTAATCCACCGAGGAAGTAGACCATGAGGAACCGTTTTTCACCGACGAGTTCGATCAGCATGGTCCCGAAAAAGTAAAGGGATAGCATATTAAATAAGATATGCCCAAACCCGGCATGAACGAACATGGTCGTCAGCAGGGTCCAGGGCCGCCGCGGCACCTCCGCAGGTACCAGGCCGAGTGATCGAAAAAGGTCCGAGGCGATGAACGTGGCCAGGTAAACCAGGAGGCAGGCCGCTATTATGACCCACAAGGATATCGCACCGGAAGTCCGATAACCGTATCTCATTACCTTGGCAGTATCGCTCCTTGATTGGCCAAGCGGCTCGTGTTTCGCAGCCATAGAATAGTCGTTCCACAAGGGTTAGTCAACGCAATTCTTGGGAAAGCACTCCGGATTTTGTGGTTGGCCCAGCTTCGCTTGCGAGGGATTGTGTTTTCGGGCGGCGGCGACCATAATTATCGGCGCGAAGATGGACAACGCAGTTACACTTGTGCGACGCTTCCGACGCCTGGACTATCTCAAAATAAGTATGTTTGGGGCGGGGTTGGCCCTATTCTGGGCCACCTTTCATAGCCTGGTCTTGCCAGCCAGAATACAGGACCTGGTGCCGGCCGCAAACAAGAACTTCTATCTTGGCCTTGCGTCCTCTCTGGGGCTCGTGATCGCAATGCTGGTTCAGCCTCTGGCAGGTGCATTGAGCGATCGCTCAGCTTTGCCTTGGGGCCAGCGCCGCCCGTTCATCTTCCTGGGCACCGTGCTGGCGTTAGTCACCTTGCCATGGGTGCCTGGAGCGCAGGCGTTCCTGGCTCTCTTGCTGGTGTATTGCGCTCTACAGCTCTTCTTGAACATTGCCCAGGCGCCGTTTCAAGCCTTCATACCGGACATGGTACCCGCCCATCGCAGGGGTATTGCCGCCGGCGTAAAGAGCTTCACTGAGGCGGTGAGCGTCATTGTGATCATGCGCGTGCTAGCGTACTGGATGGGCAAGTACAGCACCAATACCTCGCAATGGTTGGGTATCGCGATCGGCATATCCGGCGGAGTCTTGCTGGTATCTATGGCGGCGACAATGTTATTGGTCAAGGAACGACGCCACGAACCGGGTGCCCATGTTCCAATCTATTCTACCTTCGCCAGCGCATTCAGCATAGATTTTCGGGGGCGGCGTGATTTCCTGTGGTTTCTAGTATCCCGTCTGCTGGTAGTTATGAGCTTGGGTACGCTGCAAACCTTTGCTTTCTACTATCTGACAGATTTTTTGGGGGTAAGCGCGCCTGCCGCTGTTACTTCGAGCATCGTTGTCGCGCTTGTGATTGGCATGCTGGCATCAATATATCCGGCAGCCTGGGCATCGGACCGAATAGGTCGAAAACCAGTGCTGGTCTGTTCAGGGTTGCTTGGCCTCTCCGGCATGCTGTTGTTGCTGTTCGTACATGACCGAACAGCCTTTTTGGTTGCCAGTGCCTTGCTGGGTATATCTTCTGGTTCGTTCGTCAGCACGAACTGGGCCCTGGCTACGGACCTTGTTCCACCGGGACAGGAAGCTGCGTATCTCGGCCTGGCGAACGTCGCCAGCGCAGGTGCCGGGGCGTTTGCCCGCCTGGCAATGGGGCCGGTAATAGACCTCTTCAACAGTCGGTCGCCCGGGGAGGGTTATATAGCGATGTTGGTCGTATGTGCTGTGTACTTTGCGGCCGGCACTGTATTGATCCTCAAGATTGGGGGACGGCGAAAGGTGAAGCAGGCCACGCTGGACGTGAGCGAGGCGATTCAAGCTTGAACCTCTCTGTCGCCTGGGTCAAACGGTTTTGGACGCGGGAACGTTTAGTGCAAGTCCTTGCCCTTGCCCTTGCCCTGGGTATCTCTGCAATGATCTTCTCCTTCAGGGATCAGATAAGGGCGCTGGGGGATTACGGATATCTCGGTGTCTTCCTCATCTCCATAGCGGTCAGCGCGACCATTGTGCTGCCTGCTCCCGGCTGGCTGATCATAGCGACGCTGGGGACGATATTGAACCCGTACCTAGTAGGATTGGTATCGGCCCTCGGAGGGACGATAGGAGAACTCACGGGATATTTGCTCGGCTATGGGGGTAGGATGGCCATCAAGAATGCTCCCATGTACCAGCGTATGGTGGGTTGGATGCAGCGCTGGGGTGGACTTGTGATCTTTGTCCTGGCTGCGATACCCAACCCTCTGTTCGATATTGCCGGGGCGGCCGCAGGAGCCCTGAGGATGCCGTTATGGAAGTTCTTGCTCTACGGTTCCTTAGGGAGAATACCCAAGCACATGGCCTACGCTATCCTGGGTAGCTGGAGCCTTGGCGTCATCGGCTGTATCGGGCACTGAATGGGCCAACTGCCCCTGCTATTGTGTTTCTAAGGCACGTCTTACTTGGCGCTTTCCTTTATGTCGATGCTATTTATCAGCACAGTCTCAGTGGGCTTAGACATAGCGCCGTCCGACCCGCGGACCGTAGGAGTGCTGGCGATCTTGTCTACTACTTCCATTCCCTGGGTGACGATGCCGAATATAGTATAGTTCTTGGGCAATGGGTAGTCCTTGTGAACGACGAAGAACTGGCTGCCGTTCGTGTTCGCCCCTGCATTTGCCATGGCCAGCGTGCCGGCAACATAGTTGCGGGTGACCGGCTCATCCTGGAAGCGGTAGCCGGGCCCACCTGTACCGTCTCCTCTTGGGTCTCCACTCTGAATCATGAAGTCTTTGATAATGCGGTGGAACTTGACGCCGTTGTAATAGCCGTCGCGGGCCAGGAAAACAAAGTTGTTGACGGTTATGGGAACCTCAGCTGCGAAGAGATCAAAAGTAATATCTCCCTTGGTTGTATGCATAACGGCGGCGTACTTCTTTTTTGGGTCGATTGTCATTGCCGGGGGCGCCGAGTACTGTTTCAACGTCTGGCCTCCTGTAGTCGTGGTTTTGGCGATCGCTGTTGGAGCAGTTGTTTGCCTTGTTGGTGTAGGCGTAGGGGTTACGGACTGTTTCCCGCCACAAGCCGGGAAAACCGTCAACGTTAACAAGCCTGCCGCCAGTATGGTAAAGGTCCTCCTCATGTATGTTCCTTTCGTGCGGAATGTGCGCGGAGATTCTACCTTCCAGGCAGGAGGTGATGCAACTTCGACAGGGACACCTGGCAAGCTGGAGCAATTGCTTGTTGAACCCTGGAACAGTTCAGCCGTGGCATTCGAATTCGATAGGCCGGCTCATGCACGGCAGGGCCCATTTGTTCCGCACCTGTGTGCGCGAGAATAGTTTAGATGCCGTTCAGTTAGGGCTGTCTCATGCAGGCAGTGAAGCAGTATTGTCAGGCACATCTCCCGCCGGCAAGTTTTGTTCTCAGGACCTTGAGATTCACCAGGTCTTCCCGATTGTATTTCAACAGCGTTTGTAGGGCGTCGCTGTCTTTTCCTTTTATATATTGCCACCACAATCGTACCGCTTCTCGTCCATCTACCCCGACAACCTGTCGACAGATGCCCAGTTGTATCTCTACTTTCTTCAACCCGCCGTAGAGCCTGTTGTGCCAGCAATCGAACATTAAATCACGGTGATGATATTGTCCGGGCAGGTTAATGCCCAGCCGGTGTCGTATGAAAGGCATGTCAAACCCGCTGCCGTTGTATGTGTAAATGGTTAGCACGCCGTTGAGCGCACGCTGAAGATTGTTAGAGGTCACATCCGGTCCCACGAGTTGCGTAACCTGCTCTCCGGCACCGCCGTCCTGGTATATGCCAAGTACGGTGATGTAGTGCGAATATGGGTCAAGGCCCGTTGTCTCTATATCCAGGTATGCATCCAATGTTGCTGCCGGTGCCGTCCTTTCCTGCCACAGCCTTCTGGGACTGTAATGTAACGCATGCAGTGCCGTCCTGGCAAGCCGCAATTACATTTGGCCGCGAATTAGATGGGAAAAGGCGTCGGATCAGTTATCCCCGTAAAGGCACAGCATCGCTCTGGCAGAATCAGCCACTTCTTGCCTCAGCTCGCTAGGTGCAAGGACTTCTACTCTGTCTTCCCAACTCATGATCCATGAACGGAGCTCAGGCGTATCTGATGCCTTAATGTCAAGTTGCAGGGAGCCGTCTTCGAGGACAGTTGTTTTCTGAGATGGCTGCCACACCACGTTGGATACCAGTCCGGCAGCGCTGGGTGCGAACTTGAGTCGAACGGTCTTCGCATCGTCTTCGACCGCGATGCCGTTGGCTACACCCAGAAACTGGTTGGCGTCGAAATCCTTCGGTATTCGGTACGGTTCATCGGTAGGCGACGTATCTTCAATGCGCTCGATCTTGAACATCAACACTCGCTTGGCCTGGCCGCAGCGGGCTATGATGTAAGTGGCGGGTGCCGCGGCTACGGTTTGCATGAAATATGGCTCAATGGCGCGCCATCGCGCTTTGGCGCGGCCGGACGACCCGTACAGAATCCTGATCTTACGTTGCGATATCCATGCATCGGCAATATCAGCAAGCACCTTCCGCCGCCGCTCATCAACTTTTTGCTGATGTATCCAGTCCAGGGTTTTGTTGATTTGCTCTCGCAGTGGTGCTGCTGCTACCGAGTTAAGTTTGTTGAACACAGAGGTGATCCTCGGGTCACATCCACAAGTAGAGCCAGCTATCTGCCGGACACCTAGGAAGATGTTAAGCACCTCCGACAACGTGAAGTACAAGGGAGGGAGGCATTTCTCAAGCAATATCCATCTGCCGTTTTCATGCGCAAAACGCAGGCCCATGTCATCTTCGAGCGCAACCAGATCACGATATGTGGTCCTGGTCGATACGTTGCATTTGGACGAGAGAGTCTTCGGCTTAAGACCATTGCGGTGCTGGTTGAGGTGATGCATCACCACCAGCAGCCGTGCTTGTCGGTCCGACCTGATGTGTCTACCGTTGTTGTCCATCCCACAAAACCTCCCGCGCAAATAATTGATGCCAATAATATCACGATTTGAGACGACGGACAATGCTCTGTCAATGTAGATGCATCCGGGTAGATTGTCGCCTCTTCTGATCGTGACAGGGAAGTCCAGAGAAGGTGTGTCAAGCTTAATCTGCTAGCATCCTGAGAAAAGGGCAATAGTTATGATGGTTGTCATACGTGAATTGTCAGGTGCGACGTGAGGAGTGTTCGAGCGTCGGATAATATGTGTTTGAAACGCGCTTGCGGTATCGTGTGGGCAGCGGTCTGCGTTTGATAGGTTTGATAGTCCGCCTTTAGCCGACCTTGAACCGCATCTTAATATTGTACCTTATGCTCAACATCACACCCGCGATTAGAAAAAAGCCCACCAACGTGAGTATCAGCCACTCTTTGTATGGATCGAGTATCAGCCTCTTCAACAGCAAGGCGGCGAGCGTTGTCGCAGTAGGCAACACCAGGAGGCCATACAACAAGAACACCCCTGTTCTGCTGAGGAAAGACATCTTTTTCAATCGTCGTATGAAGAAATGTTCGGCCACGAAGTCGCTGGCGAAAATCATCAACACAGAGGCCAAGAGGTAGGATATCTCCGGTATTCGGGAAGCGAGGTAATCAGAAATCGAGTCAACCACGGTCATATTATAGGTCGACTAGGATTGATGTACAACGATGGCGGCGGGTACTGTCATATAATGTCCAGAAACCCCGGTTACTGAGCCGGCAGAGCCAGATAATCGCGTGCCTGCTTTGACAGATGAACGGAGCTGAGCCTAAAATACGTTTGGTGTGCGACTCTCTCGGGCGGGTGTAACTCAGCGGTAGAGTGCTTGCTTCCCAAGCAAGGAGTCGTGGGTTCGAATCCCATCACCCGCTCCAATGTATTTTCTCGTCAGGTTCGGATCGAAGTCGTGTCAACTGGCTATTTTTTCACTCCCTTGAGGACGATCTGCCCGTCGATTATCTGTACGTCCTGGATATTGATCGGCAGGTCCGTGATGTTCACGGTGCCGCCATTTGGTATTAAGCTGGTTATGCTATCTTTAACACTCTGCGGTATGGGCATCTTGCCCATTTCCAGGCTTTCCACCACGACTTTGGTCTGGCCGTCGACTACCTCTACCTTGGCCTTGACCCCGATGTCGGCGGCCACTCCAGAATAGTTCACTCGTGCCGATGCCAGGATACCGCCGTCCTTCAGATTGATGTTGACGTTCTTGACGTCAATATTGTCCGGGAGGTTGGTAGCGGCAAGCTCTTCAGCTATCTTGGAGTTGACTTCCTCCTGGGTTAACACGAGCGAAACAGGAGTGCCGGGAGAAACTGTGCTGGCCGTCTTCCGGAACTGATCCCACTTCGTGTCGAACTGCTGTGCCGCCTGACTGTTTGTCGCGACCGGCGTTACCTCTCGGGCAAGCGTAGGGGAACTGCGCAGGAGCAGCAGAGATACGCCGGCGATTATGAGCACGAGTACTATGATAGATCCGACTACTATGCCAACTATCTTCAGTGCTTTCATGCGATTCTCCTTTTATCTGTGCGGCGACCGGCGTTGCCCGAACTCTCCCTCTGGGTAGCACATATTCATCTCTCAGGAGTTAGCGCAGAGACTACATCATCAGCGTCAAGAATGCAATATGTCTGCGCAGCTCCCTGGTGATCTTGCGAGGCCACCCGGCACAACGTGCTCATGGCAGAGGGGGTGATGTTGCCGATACAGGAGTCGTGGGTTATGATGATTCGCGGGCCCGAATGCGGCAGGAGTTATTCGCGAATGGTATTCTTCGGACATATCGGCATTACGCTCGGCGTTGCCATCGGTGTGAACCAGGTCTTGAAAAGAAGGCGTGGCTGCGCAGTTGCAGTCAATGGAGACCATGAAGACGCTGGAACTTTTGCCAAGACACCGCCCATGGTTACCGGAACCCCTTGGGTGGTTGCGTTGGGACGGGTGTTCGATATACGGCTGCTGCTAGTCGGGGCCATGTTACCGGACATAATAGATAAGCCGGTAGGGTTAGCTTTGTTCGCGCAGACGTTGAGCAACGGCCGGATATTTGCGCATACTCTGCTTTTCCTTGTTGTCGTCGCTTCGGTCGGTTTTCTCACTTTTAGGAAGACCGGAAACACCGGTGTTCTGGCGCTCGCTTTGGGGACCGGCGCGCACCTCATATTGGACGAAATGTGGCTTATGCCCGGGACCCTCGCGTGGCCTTTCCTCGGGTTTGCCTTCAGCAAGATCGAAGTGAGCGGTTGGACCTCTGGAGTCTTGCACAGGCTGCTGACGGATCCCACAGTGTATGTGCCGGAGGCCGTTGGGTTTCTGTTCATTCTCTGGTTCCTTTCGGTCCTGGCGAGGAGAGGGACAGTTATACGGTTTCTGTTGCACGGGCGGGTTTGAGAGATGTCGGCCTGATACGGTTGTCCCTGCCAATGTGTCCCTTGTAGGGTGCCGCCAATGTTGCCTGCCCAGGCTAGGGCAATGCTACAAATATTTAGGTCCTCTTGCTATTGGAAGCGGATATTGTGCAGGCCAGCACAATGGATACTGAAAGGCTAGAAGCGTTGCGGCAGGGCAGCATGCTGCCGTCATTTGACCTGCCGGAAGCTGATGGCGGCCGGGTGAAGGCATGGGACTACCGCAGCCGCCGCAACCTCGTAGTGCTTCTGGTCCACGGTCCCAACTGTCCTATTTGTCTTGACGCTGCTGGTGTTTCCGGGAAGGACCGAGCCACGTCTGGCGCGGACGTGGTTGCCTGGTTGAGATTCATTCAAGCGCAGTGTCCGGAATGTGGTGTACCGGAATGGCCGAGGTGACTTCAGTGCCTGCGAGTGTGCGCAGCGGGACAGTCAATGTGCTAAAATACCGTCCACGTTGGAAATATGTGTGCGGAGTAAGTCATGAATCAGACTGTCGTGCTGTTTATATTGCTGCTGGTACTGTTTTTCATCGGCAGTATGTGGTTGGCACGCTGGCGCATAAACCGCGCTGCGGCGCAGGTTATCGATGTGTTCATACAGCAGGGCGCCACATCTTCTGAAAAGGCAAAAAGTATATCGGACTTGGGACTGGCGACGCGAAGATTCAGAATGACAAGGGATTACAGGCAGATGGCCCTGACGATACTGTTGCGAAACGGACTTGTGATGAGGACCGAGGATGGTAGGTTTTATCTGACGCAGCAGGCATATGAAAGACACCTTGCCAGCCATCAGGAGACACCTCGGAAAAGATAAGTTGGCCGATTTGCCCGCCGTGATAGCTCTGGGCCGGCGGGGCTAAAGTGTGCTACCGGTTCTAAGTGTAGATGCATACCCCCTTTGCCGGGAGACAAGGCTGTGGTAAACTGCATGGCCGTAGGAACCTGCGGAGGGTTCCAAATACATGATCAGCGTTGTAATACCTGTACTTAACGAAGAGAAGTTGCTGGCGGAATGCCTGCGTTCCCTGAGGGAGCAGGACTTCCAAGGTCGGTATGAAATCATCGTTGTTGATGACGGCAGTACCGATAGATCCGCTGAAATTGCCCGCCAGTTCGGCACCAGGATTGTAACTCCCCCAACGCACGGTAACGTGTTCGCAGCGCGAGACTTCGGTGCAAAGCAGGCTCAAGGCGACATAATTGCACAGGCGGACGGTGACACAATCTACCCGCGTGATTGGCTGTCTCGCATAGAGCAGCATTTCTCGAATTTGCCCGAGGTGGTGGGTGTTACCGGCAGGTTCGTTTACAAGGAACCGGCGCGCTGGGGTTGGGCAGAGGCCGCGCTGAGGAATGTCGGGAATTTCTTCAGCACGAAGATCATCGGTAGACCATACATAATATCGGGTGCCAACTTCGCCTTCCGGCGGGAGACGTTCTTGAAGGCTGGTGGTTATGACCTCAAAGCGTTTGGTGCCGACCAGACGGGAATGGCTACTCAACTGTCTAAACATGGCAGGGTAGTTTTCGATAAGGGCCTTGTCGTGGCGACATCCTCGAGGCGATTCAAGAAGAAGACCTTAAAGCTTATTGGGGCTAGCACGGTTAACATAACGCGTGGCATGGCGCACTTCTTGAAGAGCTTCTTGGCTGAAAGGGGCCCGCGAGGAATGCCTGCACTGAAGACCAGCGCCAAGGTCGTGCCCATCATGGCCTTGGCCGCATTTCTTGCCTATGGTTATTTCGCTCCCGGCTCTACGGTGTTCGGGAAGGTGTATTCGAAGGTCAAAACATCCGACAAGATCATCGCACTGACGTTCGATGATGGTCCGAACGAGCCATACACGTCGGAGGTACTCAACATATTGGACAGTTATGGCATCAAGGCTACGTTCTTTGTTACGGGAAAGAATGCGGAGCTTTATCCCGATACAATCCGACGGATGTATGTTGATGGCCACATAGTAGGGAATCATTCCTACAGTCACGATGCCAATCATGCCCTGACGAGCGAGGGTATCGTTGACATGGAGCGGGGAGAGCAGGCGATATACGACGTGATCGGTGCCAGGCCTCGGCTCTACAGGCCGCCACACGGCAAGAAGTCTCCATGGGAACTATGGCATGTAAGAAAACAAAACCTCATAGAGATCAACTGGAACATAGCAACTCTTGAATTGGCAGGGAAGCCGTACACCTGGATAGCGGACCAGATAGTGAAGAAAGCCAAGCCTGGTGGCATAATAGACCTGCACGATGGGTATGGCAATGAACATGGAACAGCCAAGGCGAATAAGTCTGCCACGGTACAAGCGTTACCCGTAATCATTAGTAGGCTGCTGGACCAAGGATATACCTTCGTTACTGTCCCGGAAATGCTTGGCCAGGTGCCATACAATTAGGCTTGGTACGTGAACTTCGATAGTTGGCTGGCAAGTACCCTGGGTTTCTCGGGTGGGTTGGGAATACAAACAGCAATAGTATTGTTCCTCGTCTGTCTCGTTGGAGAGTTGGCTTTCCCTATACCATATGTCCTCGAGAGTGTATGGTTGCTGGCTGGCTACTACCTCGGCGCAAGATTGCTCACGCCATGGAATCTGGCGCTGCTATGGTTGATAGCACAGGTGGGCAGGCAGGCAGGATCGACAGGTCTATACTTCCTGGCCGGGCTTGGTACGAACAGGCTGACACGCATCTATCGGCGACTGCGCATCTCGCGATACGTGCCGGAAGGCCTTTCCAGGTCGAGAGCCGTCAGGCGCATAAGTAACCTTTCTCCCTTCTCGGCCGCTTATAGCAGGTTGCTTGGCCTGCGTATCCCTCTTGCCTTTGTTGCGGCAGCCAAGCACAGATGGAAGACGTTGTCGACCGGAGTCGTGCTATCCAGTATCATCTGGGATGGAGCGTACGTTTCTATAGGGCTGGTGGCCGGGAGCAGAGCTGTGCTAAGCCCGCTCAAGATGTTGGCTGTGTCGATTGGCGGGCTGACCGCGATATATGTTATGACCGTTGGGATACGGGCTCTCGTTAGACGCTTGAGGTCTGGGGCCCGAACGGCCGGGAACTCGGACAAGGGAGCATGACCGTCGGCGGCTTGATGGCAGCGACAAAGTGAGGTATGGTGGGCGTAGGGCGAACGGCTTCTAAACTGAAACCAAAATAGAAACAGCTCGCCTTTCACTTTGGAATCAGTATAGGAGAAAACGCCATGAAAGATAAGCGAGTGAAGAGAGTTAGGATAGACAGAGAAAAGTGCATCGGGATTGGCAACTGTGTCGCAGTAGCGGCAACAGTATTCCAACTTGACGAGGAAAACAAGGCTATAGTATTGGATCCAGCATCTGTCTCGGAAGAGGTACTATTTGAGGCTGCGGAGAGCTGTCCGCAGGACGCTGTCGTACTTGAGGATGACAGGGGACAGCAGGTTTACCCTTGAGGTCATGGCCGTCGCAGGCCGAAGGACGAGCGTACGAAGAAGTTCAACTCTCTATACGGACAAGGCGCCGCAACTACTCATTGAACTCTCGGAACACCACGACCCCGTTGACACCACCAAACCCGAAGGAGTCTGATAGGGCTGTCCTTACGTTCACTTTCCGTGCCACGTTGGGCACGTAGTCGAGGTCGCAGTCCGGGTCGCGTTTTTCGTAGTTGATAGTCGGCGGTACTATGTGGTCTCTTATGCTCAGGATAGTGAAAATGGCCTCTATGGCGCCGGAGGCTCCCATAGTATGCCCGATCATGGATTTGTTGGAGCTTACCGGCACCCTGTAGGCATGATTGCCAAACACGGCCTTTAAGGCATCGGTCTCAGTGCTGTCATTCATCTTGGTCGCAGTGCCGTGCGCGTTGATATAGTCGATTTCTTCAGGCTTCAGCCCGGCGTCCTGCAAGGCCAGACGAATGCAGCGGGCAGCTCCTTCGCCACCGGGTGCAGGCGACGTCACATGGTAGGCATCGGCGGTGGCGCTAGACCCCATGACCTCAGCGTATATGCGAGCACCGCGCCTTAGAGCGACGTCCAGCGCCTCAAGAACTAATACGCCTGCCCCTTCGCCTGGCACAAAGCCGTCCCTGTCGGCCTCGAAAGGCCGGCTGGCCCTTGCTGGATCACCATTTCTTCCGGATGTTACCCCTATGGTACCGAAGGAATGGATCAGGATCGGAACAATAGCGGCTTCTGCACCTCCGGCCAGCATGATGTCGGCTTCACCGCGCTGAATGACCTTTGCTGAATCGCCAACGGCGTGAGTCCCGGCGGCACACGCAGTAGTCAAAGAAAGATTCGGCCCCTTGGCCCCAAAACGCATGGCTACCTGACCAGATGCCATATTGGTAAGGAACATCGGCACCATAAACGGAGTTATGTCCCCACGGCCTCCGTTCATAAACATATTCTGACAGTTTGTTATCGTTTCCAGACCACCGAATGCCGTTGCGATGCTGGTGCCGACCCTTTCCGATATAGTACTGTCAATCTTAAGCCTTGCATCGAGAATCGCCTCCTCGGCAGCAGCGATCGCAAACTGCTGATAGCGGTCAGTCCTGCGGGCCATTTTCTCGGAAAGGAATTCGCGCGGGTTGAAGTCTTTCGCTTCAGCGGAGACCTGGGTATGGAATCCGGTTGCGTCAAACCTGGTGGTGGGGCCGGTAGCAGACTTGCCGGAGCATAGCGCTGCCCAGCTTCGTTTTACTCCCGTTCCCAAAGGAGTGACTGCGCCAAGCCCTGTTACCACCACCCTGCGCCTGTTATTCATACTTGTACCACGATCCGCTAGCATTGCAAAATCGCGAACAGCCTACCACTGAACGAGCCTTCGAGTCAATGGGGAATGAACCTCATATAAGGGGCAAGGCTACCTTCCGTCGGCCGAGGGTCCCTGGGGGTAGCCAGGTCTACTTGCCAAGAGCGCCCAGCGAGGACACAGGTTCGATTCCTTCAGGCGAAATAGAGTTGATCATATCTATCTGTGGGTAAGTCCCAAGTCGTTCTGCTTTGCGGTACACGACGCGTGCCGCAGCCAGGTCTTCAATTGCCAGACCAGTGGAATCAAATATCGTGATCTGCTGGTCATTCTCACGTCCAGGTTTTTTGCCCGTTATCACCTGCCCCAGAGTGGCCCAGATCTGCTCCCGGGAGTAGAGTCCCCTGGAGATTGGCACGTTGATCTCACCTCCGTGGCTTGCCTGGTCCAGGCCGTCAACGATAACGCGGGCCTTAGTGAGTATTGAGGGGTCAAGCTCTTCCTTTCCGGGAGCATCGGCGCCAACCGCGTTGATGTGGGTTCCCGGTTTAATCCATTGAGACAATACCACTGGCTTTGTCGCAGGTGTAAGAGTGCAGACTATATCACTGTCAGCCGCCTCCTCAATTGACGCGGGCACCACGTTGTACTGTTGGAATTGGGCTATGAATGCATCGACTGCCGCAGGTCGTACGTCATACACCTTGACCTTCTCCAATGGCAGCAACAGTGCATGGGATATGAGGTGCATTTGTGCTTGCCTACCTGCGCCGATCAGGCCCAGTGTGCGTGCATTACGCCGGGCAAGGAACTTCGTAGCACAGGCAGAAGAGGCTGCTGTGCGATACGCCGTCAGGTCAGTAGCATCCATTATGGCCAGTGGATAGCCGTTGCCCGGATCGCTGTATATGAAGACAGCCATAACGGTAGGCAGGCCATACCTCCTGTTGTTGGGATGCACGTTGACCCATTTTATGCCAGCTGCGCCGGGCAGCGCGGCGGGCATGGCCCTGAAGTCGCCACGCTCCAGCTGCACATAGGTTTTGGCAGGCATAATGGAGCGACCTTCGGCATCGTCTCGGAAGGCCTGCTCTACAGCGTCCATGATCTCACTCATGTCGAGCAGTCCAACAGCGGCTTTCCTATTTATGAGAAGTGTAGTCATCGGAAACCCTCCTATCGGCGTGCTACGGATAATTGCTCAATCAAAGGTCGGGTACGAACTCCCCATCCCTATACAGCAATTCACCGTCTGCTCGTATTTCACCTCCCTTGCGCAGGTCGCAGATCATGTCCCAATGAATTGCCGAATCATTCTTGCTGCCCGTTTCCGGGTAACCGGCTCCTAAGGCCATGTGGAAGCTGCCGCCTATCTTCTCGTCGAACAGTATCTCTCCGGTGAAGCGCTTGATTGCTTCGTTCGTTCCAATGGCAAACTCACCTATAAAACGCGAGCCGGAATCGGTATCCAGAGTGTGTACCAGGAAATCCTCGTTCTTTTCTGCTCTTGCCTTTACGACTTTTCCGCGCTCGAACCACAGTCTTACCCCTGTGACCTCTCTGCCGTCATATATGGCTGGATAGGAGAAGTACACCTTCCCCTCGACGCTGTCCTCAACCGGCCCAGTAAATATCTCTCCGTCGGGCATATTGAAGTGTCCGTCGCAGTTGCAAAAGGTGCGACCGGCGACAGAAAGTTTCAGGTCTGTCTCGTAGCCCGTTAATTGTATTTGCGTCTTGCCCTTTAGCCAATCCACGACCTTTTGCTGACGAGCGGAAACACGTTTCCAATGCCCCACCGGGTCGTTCATATCCGGAAGGCACGCCCCGTATACAAAATCCTCGTACTCTGTCAATCCCATTTCTGCGTCTTGTGCCAGCGCATTGGTCGGGAACGGGGCCACTGTCCACCGAAGTTCTCCCGCTGCCGAACGTCGCATGAACGTGCGCATGAGGCCGGCTCGCGCCTGCTGCTGCATGACCATCTTACCCGGCGGAACGTTACTAAGAGATTTTGTGTTGGCATCGGCGATTACGCTAATACGAACGTCGTACGTCTCCATCACAGTTTCGAGAGGTTTCGGGATATGTTTCAATTGCTCCTCGGAGGCATATCGGAAAAATAATTCGTCTGTGCCGGGCAGTGAAACAAGCATGAATGGGTGACCACCCGCACGGAGCACATGTACGTAGATCTCTTTCATCAGTGGTTCTGCCAATGCGCTGCCGACTATTGCCACAAGGTCTCCGGGCTGTACTGCTGAAGAGTAACTGACCACCACATCGGCCAGCTTCTCGACTCTTGAATCAGTCATGTGATCCTTTCGAATATTGTTATCGAGATAATAATAGCACGGTCAGGGAGTCGCGTGGATGGGTTTCAGGGTCGTGTCTGCCGCAGTGTCGCGCGTAAGGGGGCGACGGCAATGGGGGCCCGTCAGAGTTATGCTACTTGGATTTGGCTTCGCGATGCGCTCTTACGCGGATCCTTCGGGACTCTTGTCCCTTCTGTTTGGGGAGTGTGAGGACAAGCTCGCCGTTCTCGAAAATCGCCTCAGCCCTGTCAGCATCAACCTCTTCGGGCAATTGTATAGTGCGGCTGAAGTGTCCGTAACGCATCTCTTGCTGGAGGTAGCGGCTTTTCCCGGACTGCTTGTCCTCTCTGTGCTCGGCGTTGATCATGAGGAAGCTGTTGGAAACATGCACATCCAGGTCCTCCGGCTTGACGCCCGGGAGAGATGCCTTGACGATAATACTTGTGTCCGTCTGTATTACATCCAGACGCGGTTCGGTGTATTCTTCCCAGAATGGGTTGGGCAGGAAGGACTCATCAACGGAGCGATAGGCCCTGGGAACCCACGGCCTGGATGGTTGCCAGCGCATTAACTTCATACGGAACCTATCTTTCTGGACGGATGATACCTGGGGTATATCGACTCTCTATGCCTTTTCGCTGGGCAACAGCTCAGGCGTGCAGCAGCCTGTTCCGGCCGAACAACACTGGCACCTATTCGATATCTCGATAGACATACCCCATATGTTCTGTTCGTGTCGCTATGCCGCGTGAGCAAGTTCTCTCCGCTTAGGACGTGACGGCTTGCTGGCTTTCGTGGCCGTTTGCAGGTAGCGCATGTGACCGCATTGGATACATTGCTCATACCAGCCGTAGAAGTCCCAATCGAAGAATAAGTCTCCGTTACACCTTGGGCAGCCCTTGAATTTCATCATAGCACTTGCTCCTTTCTTAACCTCTTCCGGAGGCGATCCAGGTACCTCCAGTAGGAAAAATCTACGCAGCACTGGATACGAGTTGTGATACCACTGTGCCTGATGGTACGGCCCTGGTCGTGAAGTCCTCCGGACCTACGAAGGGCAGGACTTTGCAGTTGCGATCTATGGCCGTGAAGGGAGGTACGGTAACATTTCGGCCTACTACCGTGATGCTCCTGTCGCTCGGTAGGTGGTCGGCGCTGAACCCGATGTAGCACGACTTGCCGACGCTTACCTCTTCATCCAATATGCAGTGGTCAACTACGCTGTGCCTGCCGACCACCGAGTTGGCCATGATGATCGAGTTTTTCACCACAGCCAGGCTTTCTACCCGCACTCCCGGGGAAAGGATGGAGTTCTCTACTAACCCTTCAATGACGCATCCGGGACTTATCAAGCTGTTCTTGACTACTGCCTGTAGTGCCAGATGGGGTTCAGCAAACCCGGACTCGTCGATTGTGGTCAGCGGCCAGCTTCCGTTGAGATGCAGGGAGGACTGTTCCCGCGTCAGTTCCATGTTGGCCGCATAGTAGGACTCAACGGTACCGATGTCCTGCCAGTACCCGTTGAACCTGTACGCGAAAACCCTGCAGGCATTGAGCATGGCAGGCATTATCGAATGTCCAAAATCGTGTGCCGAATGGGAACGGGAAGCATCCTCGACGAGCGCGCGCAAGATCATATTGGTGTTGAAGATGTATATGCCCATGGACGCTAGATTGCCCATCGGCATGTGTGGCTTCTCAATGAAGCCGGTTACTCGCCCTGCATGATCTGTGGTCACTATTCCGAAGCGGTGAGCGTCTGCTATCGGTACGGGGGATACGCCAACGGTTATATCGGCGTTCATCTGCTCATGGAAGGCCAACATCTTTCGGTAATCCATTCGGTACACATGGTCGCCGGCCAAGATGAGCAACGCCTCGGCGCACTTTCTACGCAGGTAATCTAGGTTCTGGTAAACGGCGTCTGCGGTCCCTTTGTATGACCCCGCGCGAGGCTCTAGAATAGCAAGTTTGTTGCCGCTAGCCCTGACGAAGCAGGATCCCTGCAGATAATCGGAAACCTGGCGACGCTGGTAGTCCACCAGGACCGCTACATCTTCGATTCCGGAATGGATACAGTTGCTAAGGCTGAAATCTATGACCCGGTACCTACCGGCAAAAGGCAATGCTGGCTTGGCCTTACCCTTACACAATATGTCCATCCTTGTGCCTTTGCCGCCTGCCAGCACCATGGCCACCACTTGTCTCATGAACGATTGCCTCCTTGTCTCCCTGGGACCTAGAACCACCATAAGTTTTCGTACCGTTTGCAGGCGCCATGGACCGCGTGCAAGCTCAATACCAGGACTTGTTCACTGTACCTATCTGGTTCAGGGCCTGTCAGGTTGGTAACCGATATTCGAGTTGTACCTGCTGCAAGTTATTTTCACGGCGTAAGTACAGTGAACTAACTGCTACAAGCACTGTTCATGATACAAGCCCGCCAGTGGAGAAGTCCTAAAATGAGGCAAAAAAAACTTGAATAGGCATTACATTTGGCGTAATACTCAGATGTGAGGCGTGCCTTACTGGTCAGCCAGGGAGGGAAGCCTGGTCGCCTCTTTGATCATGGCCAGGGTTTGTCTGGCCTCCACTCTGGCGGCCTTGGTCCCGTCCGACAGTACGCGGTCCACGATGCCTGGATGGGCGGCGAATCTCTTCCTGGATTCCCTTATCGGCCCTAACACCTGGTTGAGGACCAGGGCTAGGCGCTTTTTCACTTCAACGTCCGGGATCTGTCCTGCGAGATACGCATTCTTCATTGTTTCCACCTCGGCCTTGTCCGGGTTGAACACATCGTGGTACATGAATACCGGGTTGCCATCAACGTGCCCGGGAGTGGTTGCGTGGACGCGGGCGGAATCGGTGTACATGCGAAACACCTTGTGGGTGACGGTCTCGGCATCGTCGGAAAGATAGATGGCGTTGCCAAGGCTCTTGCTCATCTTGGCTTGTCCGTCTGTGCCGGGCAATGAGGGCACGTCTCCCGGGATCATATCGGGGACCGGCAGGGACGCACCGTAGAGGCGATTGAAGCGCCGTATCAGCTCGCGCGTGACTTCGAGGTGTGGCGCCTGGTCTTCGCCTACGGGGACGAAGTCTGCTCTCACCATTACTATGTCGGCAGCCTGGAGCACTGGATAAGACAAAAGGCCCAGCGATGGCTTTGTGATGTGGCGGTCGCGCATAACATCCTTCAGTGTCGGTATGCGCTGGAGGCGGTTCACGGTGGCAAGCATGCTGAAAAGGACGAATATCTCGGCTACTTCGGGTATCAACGATTGAACATATATGGTGCTCTTGTCAGGGTCTATGCCTACGCTGAGGTAGTCCAGGACTACTTCGCGAACATTCCGCTTCAGGTCTTCTGTGTGCTGGTACTCCGTTGTCAAGGCGTGAAGGTCCGCCACGACAAAAAACCATTTGTACTGGTCTTGTAGTCTGACCCGGTTACGCAGCGTTCCAACGAGGTGTCCCAGGTGGAGTTTTCCCGAGGGCCGGTCTCCACTAAGGACTCTCTTGTCAGACCATGGCATTAGTCTGAATTTCCTGTTGCGCAACCTGGTCGAAGCGGGCTTTAAGTTTGAGCAGGTCGAGCAGCATCAACCGCACTATACTGTCTCCTGCCTCGCCTGCTCGCAATGGGTACGCAGGGTGAAACGTTGCCATAGCCTCAGTGGACAGTGGGCCAGGATACCACGCACCGTGGTCCCTAGTCATGTTATAGTCCTTGCCGATGATGGCCCGAGCCGCCAGATTGCCGAGACACAAGATGAGCCGAGGGTGGATGATACGTATTTCCTCAATGAGCCACCGTAGCCCCAGCCTCGCATCGATTGCTCGGGGAGTTGCTGTCTGTGTTCTGAGGCCCTTCTCTTCTGTGGGCCACCACTTGACCAGGTTCGTCACCCATAGTTCGCTGCGGTCAAGGGCCACTTGCGTGAGCAGCCGGTTCAGTAGCTTGCCTGCCGGCCCCACGAACGGCCTGCCTTGCGCTTCCTCTTCCTTTCCAGGCGCCTCACCCACGACCATCAGGAGCGCGTCGGATCGTCCTTCCCCGAGCACGGGTTTTTTGCCGGATGGTATTTCCTGTCGCACTTGCTGTGCCAATCTTGCCAGTGCCTGTGTCTTGGAGAAGTGTCCAGCGCCTCCCGAGGGGTCGGCCATATTGGTTTTTGCTTCCAGCATGCTCAATCATCGCTGCTTTCGCACGATGGACAGCATGGTGAGGACCTCTTTGGAGGATGGCTTCTGCCGGACCTGGAAGAAATTGGCTATCGCAAACCAGGATGTTTTAGCTACGAAAGGGCATACGACCTCATCAGCGAAAGTCCTTATCATCTGGAAGGCCAACTCCGGGGCAATAGGCACGGCGACCACCACCCGTCCGGCGCGCCGGTTTCGGAGAGATTTGACGGCAGCCGCCATTGTATAGCCCGAGACAAGGCCGTCGTCCACCAGTATTGCTGTCCGCCCCACCAGCCTAAGGAAAGGGGCGTTCTGCCGGAAGAGGGCGACTCGTTTTTCTACCAATTCCTTTACAGTATCGGCTTGCTTCTGGATTTCCTTATCACTGAAGCCGAGTCGCTTGACCAATGGGCGGTTCAGCACCATTGAGCCATCGTCGCCTAACGCTCCGTACCCCGCTTCCTGGTTGAAGGGAATGGGTATTTTGTGCGCCACCAGGACGTCCATGGGAAGCCCGAGGTGGTGGGAGACGGCGAGCCCAACGGGAACACCGCCTCGCGGTATGGCGAATATGATAGCATCGCCTCCCGAGTAGCCCACAAGGCGTGCAGCGATTTGCTGTCCAGCTTCATACCGATCTCTGTATAGAGGTCTTTCCTCGAGCACCTGCAAAGGTGCCGTTTGCAGTACCATTTGTTTTGCCTCCTATCCCTTTACTACGCCTATCGGTCTTGTCCTTGCTACGATCCTTGAGATGCCGCTCTCGTCGGCTACCGCCACCACCTGAGTGACATCCTTGTAAGCCTCCGGCGCCTCCTCAGCCAGGTCGGATACACTTCCTGCTCGCACGGTTATACCAGTTGCCTCCAGATGTCGCAGCACCTCTCTGCCTGTGAGAGCCTTCCTGGCGGAAGTGCGGCTCTTCATACGGCCAGCACCGTGGCAGGTGGACCCCCAGGTCTCTTCCATCGCCCTCCGGGTGCCGACCAGGACGTACGAGTATCGCCCCATATCCCCGGGGATAAATACCGGTTGTCCTATCTCCGAGTATTTTTGAGGGATGTCCCTATGTCCTGGAGGAAATGCCCTGGTGGCCCCTTTCCTGTGCACGCATAGCGTTCTCTTCTGGCCACTCACAGCGTGATTTTCAACCTTGGCGATGTTGTGCGAAACATCGTATATTAGCTCAAGCCCGGCATCCTCCTCGCACCTGCCCAGTACCCTGCAAAAGGCCTCTCTTACCCAATGGGTTATGCACTGACGGTTGGCCCAGGCGAAGTTGGCGGCGCATCTCATCGCGGCCAGATAGTCCTGGCCCTCGGCAGAGGTTACCGGAGCGCAGGAAAGCTGACGGTCAGGCAGTTGAATACCGTACTTGACCACTGCCCTCAGCATCTCCCTTATATAATCGTCTGCAACCTGGTGCCCCATGCCGCGCGACCCACAGTGAATCAAGACGACCACCTGCCCGTTTCGGTCTAGCCCCAGCACCTTGGCTGTCCCGACATCATATACCTCATCCACTATAGCGACCTCAAGGAAGTGGTTCCCAGAACCGAGCGTGCCCAGCTGAGGCACACCGCGCTCTTTCGCCTTGTGGCTTACTTTTGATGGATCACATCCGGCCATCTGCCCGCGTTCTTCCGTATTATCCAGGTCTCGGGGTGTGCCGAATCCCTTTTCGACGGCCCAGCGTGAGCCCTTCACCAGCACATCATCGATCTCGCCGTTCCGCAGCCTTATCCTGCCCTGTGATCCGGCTCCAGATGGTATCCCTTCATACAGCGCGTTTACCAGAGCGCGTACCTTAGGGGCAACTTCATCGTGGAGAATATTGGTGCGAAGTAGACGGACGCCGCAGTTGATGTCGAAACCTACTCCACCCGGTGACACCACTCCATTTTCTACGGTGGTGGCGGCGATGCCGCCTATCGGGAACCCGTAGCCCCAATGGATATCCGGCATGGCAAGGGAGTAATTCACGATTCCGGGCAGACAAGCCACGTTTGCCACCTGCTCCACTGCGCGTTCTTCGAGTATGTGCTCCAGCATTTGCCTGCTGGCGTAGATCAACCCTGGCACTCTCATGCCTGACATGTAGCTTACAGGCACGCGCCAGCGGAACTCATCTACCTTTTCCAAAATGTCCTGTGCTCTGATCATGCCTGTCCCTTTCAGGGTCTAAACATCGAATATGACCCTGACCTGGTTGGTCTTTGGGTCGACCTTGAGCATATGGTATGTGGCCGCTTTGATACCAAGTTTCGAGCCGTGGCGTTCGCGGTCATACTTTTCGCCGTAACATGTTGCCACCAGGTTCAAGTCACTAAACTCTCGGACATCGAACCGCTTGAAGACGAGCCTGTTTACCTCGAAGGTAAACAGGAGTTGGTTGAGCCACTCTACTAGCAACATCTCTACGTCGTCCGCCTTGACCGTTACCATCTGGGACTCGACCTCTCTGATGGTGTCGACATCGACGATGATCGAAAACATACCGTAGGCCGCGTTGGCAAATGCCTCCGGCAAGGACTTGCCGTACGCGACCATTGCCACGTCTGCTGTATGTTCCAGCAGCTCGAACCTCTTCACCTGATGCGATTCACGTGTTCCAGTCAAAACTATGTCTGCCCTATTATCTAGAGCAAAGGGTGCTCGTGCATCGCTTTGAGACGCCGCCATCTTCGCTCGACCTCTTGCTCAAGCGCATGGAGTGTGTCGGAGTAATCAGGCTTGAGAAGATGCCTGGACTTGCCTGTCATGGCGAGCCATTCGGAAACGGGTATTCGCTTTCCCCTCGCCTCCGGATCATAGGTTATGGCTGTCTTGCCGTTCTCTATCTCGTATACAGGGAAGAGACAGCTGTCGACTGCTGCCTTCACGACCTTGGTCCCAATTCGTTCGTTATACCTCCAGTTCAAAGAGCAGACGCTCAAGGTCTGACCGTACACGAAGCCTCCGTGCCTCACATACCATTGTGCCTTGGCTGCCTTGCGGACGAGGTCGGTCGCCAGGCCTTCGACGCTGGTGAAGACGTAGGGGATATGTGTCGCAGCCATGATCTGTGGGGTATCTTTCTGCTGAAACGTCTTGCCCGATTGGAACCGGCCAGGATGGCTGGTTGATGTGGCATCGCCGAGGGGTGTGGCGTAAGATAGTTGATGGCCCGTGTTCATATAGCCTTGATTATCATATTCGAGCACGATCATAGGGTGACCGCGGAGGGCCGTACCTATCAAAGGTCCCATCCCTATATCCAGGCCGCCGTCGCCACTGACCATGATGAATGTTATTTCATCTCCAGGGAGTTCGCCGCGCCGCGCCCTTTCGCGGTACATCTCCACCAACCCGGATAGCGTTGCGGACCCGTTCTGGAAAAGGTTATGAATATAGGTGACCCTATGTGAACTGTATGGAAACGGCGTGGTCACTATCATTCCGCAACCGGTGTGAAACAACAGTACTACGTGTCCCTCTATTCCTTTCAGGAACTGGCTCAGTGTAGGGAATATGCCGCAGCCGGGACATGCGCCATGTCCGGGCGCTATTCGGTCTGGGATAGCAGTAAGCTGACGGGGCCCCGCGCCGCTGACCTTCACCTTGCCTGCTTCTTCATCCCACTCGGCTTTCACCAAGCCCTGGCTGACATCCTCCTTCCTTAGTGGAGCCTGTACGCGCTCTGGCCTGACCTGCGAGTCACCGGCGGTCGCTCCAAGGTAATCGAAGGGGATTTCCACTCTTCCCAGTTCTGCGGCGGCCATAGCGGTCTTCAGCAGCTGTTCGGCGTCTTCAGTGTAGAAGTCCTTTCCGCCGAGACCGTAAACTCGAGACAGGCATAATGTCTGGTTTCTCGGGTCATCTTTCAAGGCGGCTTTGACCTCAAGAGCCATATTGCCGCCGTGAGCGCCGTAGGAATCAGCCCGGTCTGCAATTAGTACGGCCTTCACTCCGGACAGGCGCCTCCGGACGCCGGCGGCCGGGAATGGCCGTATAACGTTCGGGCTCAGCACGCCGACCTTGTGTCCTTCGGACCGCAGCTTGTCCACGGCATCCTTGGCGGCTTCGGCGGCAGAGTTGAGCAAAAACAGTGTAGCGTCTGCATCCTCTATTCTGTAACCCTCCACCAGGGGGTATGTCCGGCCGCTCAGTCGCCCATACTCAGCGAAAATGTCGGGAAGCAGGCGCTCAGCAGCATCCATGGCAAGTTTTAATTGGTACTTGTTGTTTATCAAGTCAGGGTCATTCATGTAGGCGCCGATAGTGACGGGCTGTGATGGGTCGAGGGACGTTATGGGCATGTGCGGCTGGCCCACGAAATCACGTACCACCTGGTCGTCCTCGAAGTACTGGACCCGCCGTTTCTGGTGGCTGGTGAAGAAGCCATCCGTAGCCACGATAACTGGAAGACGGACATCGGGATGCTCACCGATCCTGACTGCGATGATGTTCATGTCGTAGACGGCCTGGGGATTGCGGGCGAGAAGGATTATCCATCCAGCATTGAGGGCCATCATGATATCTGAGTGGTCGCCACGAATGTCCAATGGCCCGCTGACAGACCGGGTAACCACGTTAAGCACCATTGGGAACCGCGTTCCAGACTGGACTGGAAGCTGTTCCATTGCATATAACAGGCCATTGGCACTAGTGGCGTTTAGTACTCGACCGCCTCCGGTTGAGGCCCCGAAACAGATTCCCGCCGCACCGTGCTCACCATCAGCCGGTATCAGCTTTGTTTGTATCTGGCCCTGAGAGTACAGTTCGTCCAATTCCTCCGCTATTTCGGTGGACGGAGTGATCGGATAGTAGCCCATAATGTGGTAGTTGATCTGTTTTGCGGCAAGGACAGCCATCTCGTTGCCTTTCTTGAAGGCTGTCACCTGTGCCGGGGCCTTGACCCGGGTCTGTTCCTCATGCGCTAACATAGTAAGCTTGGCCCTCTACGCATCGAGCTGCAACCACTGCCGGTTACCAAAACAGGGAACAATCGTGTCACCCTACCCTGCGCCACCAGGCGCCCTCCTCTTGAGGCCACTTCGCCGGTTCGTTATCACGTTCGAGGTCGACGAGCGCTTCGATTGGACCCCACAACTGTGGGTCCCCTGTGAATCGGAACTCGGGCCGCTCGCATTCCTCTGTTAGAGCCTCTACCGGGCAGATTTCAACACACTTGAGGCATCCCTTGCAGTACTGCAAATTGGGGCCTCGCAGCACCATGTTTGTGTGGCCACCCTTGTCGGTTACGCGGTCCCATACAAACACGTAGTCGGGACAGGTCATAGCACATAGCCCGCAATCGATGCACCTGTCGCGATGGTACAGAGGGAATATCCCTTGCCTTGATGCACTCAGGTCTTTCAACACCGTGTTGCCGGGGTTGATAATGATCCCACCTATAGGCGCATTGGCATATCCCCAAGGAGGGACATAGCGAGTAGTGGGAATAGGTTCGAACCGCCCATCAAAGGGGAACTCCTTGATCTTCACTTCGTTGAAACCCCGATCAAAGGTCTTGAGGTTTGACTTCACCTTGTCGGGATGGTTCTTGCCGAAAGAGTTGGCAATTGCCTCCTTGACTGCGCTCGGATCCAGGAAACCAGAGGCCTTTACGATGGCACCGAGGATTGCAGTGTTGATGCGAGTATTCTCCTGGACAGCGATGTCCAGAGCATTCAGCACTGCCAGCGTACCGGATGGTAGTTTGGCCCGTTCACGTACATCGTCCACAGCGTCTGGTACATTGACCACCAGGATACTGTCCGGATACAACCCGGACAAAGTACCAGCTACCTTCAATAAGCAATGGTGGAAGACGGCCAGCAAGTGAGGCCGGTCTACAGGGTTGCTGGTTCGCAGTTCTCTGTCCGGAGGGCCCAACCTTACGAAAGATTTCACCGGTGACCCCTTCTTCTCCGAACCATAAGATGAGAAGTGAGCGCCATTTAGTCCCTGGCCCAGTACTGCTGCCTGGGCCAACAATTGGCCGGCCAGGTTGGCGCCAAGTCCACCCACGGAATCGAAGCGCATCTCGTAGAAGCCGAGCTCGTTGGTCTTCGGCAGAGATGGCGGAGACATCACCATAAGAGTGATCCACCCTTGATTGACTTTCGATTCAAACGCATCCTCCAACGATGACGGATCCGGGTGCAGTCAAATTTTTCGCAGAGTTTTTCTCTCATTATACAAGTTTGCCTATCCCGCTATACCGGAGTATAGAGGATGACCGGCGACCGCCGGTCAAGCCAAATTGGGTTTGACCCCTGTCTTTGGGCGTGCTGTCTCCATGAGCTTTGGCAGTACAATCCTGAGTGTATCATCCTGGCAGATGACCTCGATGCGGTCTGCATCCACTGGTCCTGGTATACGGATGGAACGAGAGAAAGTGCCAACCGATGCCTCACAGCTTAGATGTTCTTCTCTCTCTTCGCCTGACTTAGCTCTCAAATCGCCTCTGACCGTCAAGCTGTTGCCCTGGGTGGAAACCTCCACGTCCTCGTTGCTCATACCGGGAAGTTCCATAAGAAGTTCGAACTGGTCCTCGTCCTCCCAAAAGCAAATAATCGGCAAGTATCGGCCGGAGGTGGATCGCAGGCCCTGTTGCTTGCCGCTCGCAATGAGAAACGGTTTGTCCATCCTGCACTCTGTTTCGCAGTAGAGCTTGAGGCGCAAGGACCTGATGGTCTCTTTCATAGGTTTCTTTACTATGTTTTTCAGCCGCCGACCTTAGCTGGAGAGAGACGGCGCTACACGCGACGGCGATGAGATGGCCCTAAGGGTGTTGGCAATCAGGCTATCGTTGCCGGGTAGGGCTATTGCGATGTCCCCCAGGGAGATAATGCCCACTATCTTGTCGTTTTCCATTACTGGCAGCCGACGTACTTGCTCTCTGGCCATCATTTGTGCTGCTTGCTCCAAATCTGCATCGGCCTCGATGCATATTGGGTTTGTGGTCATACAATGGCTGGCATGGCAGGTTGACGGGTCTGTGCTTGCGGCGATGCACCCGACGATGATGTCCCGGTCAGTCAGTATGCCTACCACACAGTCTTGATCATACACCGGCAGCACCCCTACTCCGTGACGCTTCATCAATGCTGCAGCGTCGTTGAGGCCGGTGCTAGGCGACACGGCGTATACTTCCTTCGTGGCTATGTCCTTAACTTTCATATTCCCCCCCCCCCTTTAGTGGATTTGTACCCTTTCGTATCCAATGGTATCTCGCTTGCCGCCTTCCCAGGAGCACCGAATGAGGGAACTGGGCAACCATCGGTATGAACGGGAGGTACAGGTCAAGCTTCGGTGCGGCCGTAGGGCGAGCAAGTCCATGAAAGATGATACCCGCTTCGCGATAGAGAAGTCCTAAAACAGCCGTGCAAAAGGTTGAAAAGCTGTGACAAATAGGTGGCCGAACTGTTGTCTGGCAGATAAGGTCATGGGGGACACGAAGGCAGGTTCAGGGCGACTTCACAAGGTGCTGTCAAAAACGATGAAGAAGGCATGGATGAAGAGGTCACTGCCGCTTCGTCCGGTGCGAGGAACCCATGGTCAAGTTACATCACTCGGATGAGTGGTCGAGTATGTAACCCGCCTTCGGGACGGTACGGATCAACTTGGAACCTTCGGGATCGTCCTCCAGTTTATAACGAAGGCGGCTGACCCACGTTCGCAGCAGTTGGATATCGTTTCTATACTCGGGTCCCCAGACCCTTGCAAGCAGGTCTTCGTATAGCATGAGGCGTCCGGAATTTCGGGCCAACTCGCTGAGCAGGAGCCACTCGATGCGCGTCAGACGCTTCTCCTGCCCTTTTATGGTCACTGTCCTTCTGTGGAAATCTACCGTGACGTCCCCGAGGCAAAGAGGTCCGGTATCAACCCTTCTCTCGAGGGGTTGCATGCGGCGGCGGACGGCTTCTATACGTGCTACGAGTTCATCCGGGTTGAAAGGCTTGGGCAGGTAGTCGTCGGCCCCTAAACCGAGGCCCTTTATTTTGTCCACATCGGCGCCCTTGGCGCTGAGGATGATAACAGGCATCGAAGAGAAAGCCCGTAGGTCCTTCAGCGTTTGGAAACCGTCCTTCTTGGGCATGACCAAGTCGAGGACCATCAGGTCAGGCTCCTGTGCCTGCACCTGCTCCAGAGCTTGCACTCCATTGGAGGCCGTTATGACCTCGTAACCGCAAGCCTTAAGCTTGGTCCTGAGGAAATTAACTATACGCTCTTCGTCGTCTACTATCAGAATACGAAATCTTTCCATGACCGCCTGATGAATAATACCCTTCAACAAGGAGCACTGTCAAAGGCCTATTAGGGGCGCCACCAAAGGCGATGGTACGGACATCATGTTCTCGCCATCAGATGAACCACCTGTTTTCACATGTTACCGCACCCTTGTCCGGTGGCGTGGTGTTCATCAACAATTTGGTGGTTCTCCTCTGTCAGCGGTTGTCGCTCTCGATTCGCTGTGGCGGCTGCTTTTGCCCTGTACTCCAAAGGATGCTCTTCCAGCATGCGTTCCTGAGTTATTTTGCCGGTGAAGATCGTTGTGTCGCCCGGGAAAATCCCGGGCCGGAGGTGGGCGGAGTAAAAGTGCCACACGACAATCGTGAGTAGCGCCAGCATGGCCTCGTTGCTATGAAACTCTTTGGCGACAGGTACAAGCCATCCCGGGAGAAAACGGGTGACTAACACCGGCCACATAAGTATGCCTCCGCTTATAATCATGATTAGCCCGCCGAAAATAATGCCCCAGTATTCGAACTTCTGGCGGAAGTCGTAGCGGCCAAACACAGGTAACTTATCGGTCATGCCGAGGCAGTATCGTAAATAGGTGATGGCATCTGTAGCATCCTTGCCGGTAGGTATCATACTGGCTTGTCCGTGGCGCTTCAGAAAGTGGTAGGCAAGAAAACCGAAGTGGTACACGGCTCCGCCCGCAAACAGGAAGGCGAAGATACGATGCAGGAGGCGAGTTGTGTCGATGCCTCCCAGGTACAGAATGACCCATTGAGCCCATTCAGCCTGGAAGTACTTCTCTGCGAGCCCGGTAACCGATAGCATGGTAAAGGACAACATCAGGCTGATATGCTCAATGCGCTGGGCCACGGAGAAGCGAACAACCTTGCCCTTTTCTATACCCTGGAGACGCCCGTCTTCCAGGCTTACATCTACAGACATAGTAGCCTCCTTTATCTATTCGTTATTACCCGCCACAGGTCGAGCAGGATATGGACCAGGAGGCCTCCGATTATGAATGGTATCAGGAGTCGGTAGAACCACCTGATAGCCAGCACGGCTGGAGCGTGTTCTATGGACGGCTCGTAATGCCCAAGCCACGAGTCAGGGAAATTAGGGGTTGCCCCGGTGTGACACTTGGCACAGGTCCCTGTCAGGTTGGCTTTCATGACCGGTGAGTTCGGGCTGGTTGCAGCCTGTATGTCGTGGACGCCGTGACAGTCGGTGCAGACCGGTTCAGGCACGTTGCCCTCGCTGCGTTCTGTCCTCAGGAAGACGCTCATGCCATGGAAACTGCGTAGATATGTGGATGTCACCGCGGTCGATGTGCCGTATTTGTCCATCATCTCCTTGTTGCTATGGCACGTAGAACAGACCTGTACCGATTGAAGGCGAAACTCTGAGGTAAGCGGGTTTTGGATATTGTGTACCTGGTGACAATTGGTACATACAGGTACGTCAGGATTGCCTTGAGTGAGCAAAGCCGCGCCATGGATGCTCTTCGCATAGACATCATATATTGCGGCATGACACTTGGCGCAGGTCTGCGATATCACGGCCCGCGGCACGTCCGGGGGGGTTGTGTTGTGGGCACTGTGGCAATCACTGCACACGGGGGCGCTCTGGTCACCTTCCGCTAACCTCTGGTAATGCACGCTGTCCATAGTCTTGGTGTAATTGGAGAAGTGGCAGCGTTTGCAGACATCGTATTGACTCGCAGTATAAGATCGTGTAGTGGATGCCTGAAGGGTAGGGTGTGGAACCCCCGTGACATCTCGGTGACAATCAGTACAATACAGTCTTCCGGCATGAACAGAAGAGGCGATCAAATCTGAGTCAACATAGAGGCTCAGCACCTCACCTGACGTCAGTTTCACCTTAAGGTCCTTTGACTTGTGGCAGTTGAGGCAATCGGCGTCGGACGCGGCAGGAGTTGAGGGTTCAGTATCAGGCAGTTGAGGAGCTGCGACGGCGAATACTAAGCGTGCTATGCCAATGCTAACTGCGATGGCGGCCGTAGCGACGATGCCGGCCTGGAGTAACACCAGACTTGGCCGGTTCATTGTGCACCTCCTTGAGAGGCTGGACTCCGACCAGAGGGGGTCTGGCAAACCCAACTTCATTGTCTGACATGCTGAAATCTGTGTCAATTGTCAGACGCAATCCTGACCTTAGCGGCAGGATGAGGGCAATTGAGTCCTGCCTAGCCCCGGTCGTCCATACCAATAAGTTATTACCTCTTCTCCTTCACTCCCGTGATTTCTTGCTAGAGTTCTTCAGTCTCGGCCTGTTTTCTCTGCGTCCGGGCATGGCGTCTACGAGCAAAAAAGGACACACCATGCTGCCACTCTGCCGTCGCCAGCTCCGCCGCCCTGTGGCCCAGGGCCTTCATGCCTCTGATAGCTTGCCGGCTGCCATACCAGGCCGCCATGGCGATGCCGATGAGTGGCAAGAAGATGACATAAGTTAATCCGGCCACCGGTCCAAGGGCAGCTGCCATCGGGGCGGGCAGCTTTACGTAAGTGATAGTTGGTTCACCGGGCAGCATTCCGCCACGGCGCGGTACGGTGATTACCTCACCCGTGCGAAGGCTTAGGTACATGCCTCTAGGCGTTGGTTGGCCGCCGATCATCCTTTTCATTTCTGGTGCCTCCTTTCTTTATTCCCTTTCCAGCAACAGCATAAACTCAACATTACCTGCCGCACATGAGGATCAATCAGTAAAAAGGGGCAGAGAATGCCCTATTTGGTGTTGGGAGAAGACTTAATCTGCCGAATGATTTGAGTAATTGAAGGGGGTACAAGCAACCTATGAAGGCAGTGCTACGGGAGCGACAAAAACGCCTGATGACAATAAGCATAAATGCCAAATAGAAAACGGAGATACGAGACTTGATTGAGACACGGGGGAATAGCGTCAGGCGAGGCGGTTCTATGGCTGGTGAGGTACAGTTATTAGCCCTTTGGTTATAGCGTACTTGATTAGTTCGGCCCTGTTGTGTATGTTCAGTTTATCCATGATGTTGGTACGATGGGCCATGACTGTCTTGACGCTTATGCAGAGGGTGTCGGCGATTTGCTTGCTGGTGTAACCTTCAGCTATGAGCTTCAGCACCTGTTTCTCTCTATCGCTAAGGTCTTCATAGGCTGAGCTGGCCATTACGGTACTTTTGACATAGCCCTCTATCACGGCCGAGGTAATAGAAGGATCAAGGAAAGAGCCGCCTTCTTGCACCGCCCGGATGGCATTGACCAGTTCTTTTCCCGCTGCAGATTTGAGCACATACCCGCTGGCGCCAGCCTTGAGAAGGCGGAATATGTACTCTTTGTTGTCGTACTGGCTTAATACGAGGATACGCGTCCTGGCTGCCAGCTTGCGGATTTCCAATGCGGCTTCAAGGCCGCCCAAACCAGGCATGGCGACGTCCATGAGTGCTATGTCCGGCATAAGAAGCCTTACCTGCTCGACGGCTTGTTTTCCATCAGCTGCTTCACCTACCACTTCGATGTCGGGCTGGGCAGCCAGTATCATTCGTATACCTTCTCGAACCATGGCGTGGTCATCGGCTATTACTATGCGTATCTTTGTCATCGACAATCTCCTCAATCGGGATTGGTATCCATATGAAGATACGTGTCCCGCTGCCTGGCTGGGATTCCACGTCTAATCGTCCACCGAGCAAGGACACCCTCTCGCGCATGCCCTGTAGTCCGAAAGTGCGAATTGGCTTGCCTTCCGCCTGGCTGGTATCGAAGCCCTTACCGTCGTCCTCCACCTCGACGACTACCGCATCATCCTGAAAATCCACCGATATAGCCGCACTATCGGCCTCGGCATGCCTCGCTATATTGGTCACTGCTTCCTGCACTATTCGGAAGAGGGCTGTCTCGACCGTTCCGGGCAGCCTCCTTTCCGGGTCATTCGTTTCCACGTGGACTTTGACGCCGTTTTGGCCCAACCGGGTCTCCGCGTACCAGCGCAAGGCGGGTGCGAGCCCCAGGTCATCCAGTATCGAAGGTCGCAGGTCCAATATTATGCGTCGAATACTATCGAGGGACCGCTTGGCGGCGTTCCGTATGTCATCGACCTTCATTCCGAATTGTTCGAGTTCTTGAGGCAGTGAATCCCTGTAGGTATCCAGCGCCATGACCAGTGCCGCCAGTGTCTGGCTCGTATCGTCGTGTAGGTCGCGGGCCAAACGCTTGCGTTCTTCCTCCTGCGCTGTAATTACCTTCCTAAGTAAATCCTCGCGCACTGACTCTTTGGCCCGGAGTTCGATGTACAAACGTTCCAGTTCCTGTGTTCTGGCTTCGACCTTGCTCTCCAGCGTGGTGTTCCAGTGCTTGATCTCTTCAAGGGAGGAGCTTAGCCTAGACCTCATAACCTCGAGGCTCTGCGATAGGGTGGCAACCTCATCGTTGCCCGAAGAAGTAATCTGGTGAGACAGATCACCCTCAGATAGGCTTCTTGCGGCGGCTGTGAGAGAAACCACCGGCTTACTGATACTGCGTGCCATGCCCCATGCCAGGGCGACCGACAGCAAGGTCGCCGGGATGCCTGCCATCAGAGTACCTCGCACGAGACTACGTGATGGACCGAGAGCTTCCTCTTCAGACTGTCTTAGGGCGACACCCCACGCGGCGGACTCCAAGGTCAGAGGCGCAAAGGCCATCACCTCGGTTGTCTTCGTTGGCGAAACGTCACCTTGATGGCAACCGCTGTGGCATGTACTGGAGGTGGTCTCTCTTTTCTCGATCATGCCTCCGAGCACATCTCCGTGGTCACTAGGTTGCAGCACTCGTTCCGGCAGGCTACTGGCCACTACTACTCCGCTCCGGTCGACGACCTCGATGTAGCCTGTCCGACCCAGTTGGACGATCCGTAGCGACCGCAGCAGGACTGGTCCCGTTGGGTCTATATCTCCAACTATGGCTCCCTTGACCTCGCCGGCCCGCTTCACTGGCATTACGGCGGAAACTACCATTTGGCCGGGTCGCCTCGCGTATACGTTGGAAACCACAGGCTTGCCGGCAGACAGGGCTTCGCGTACTGGGGGGCTATCAACTGTGACGGTGCCGGTCCATGCCTTTCCCGCTGGTTCAGCGGCGACAACCCTTCCTGAGGCATCAATAAGATAGACTCCATCATCGAACAAGGAGGTCACATACACGTCGTGCAGCAGGTCTTCCGTCCGGGCAGTGTCCTGCCCAGTCAGGTCGAGCCCGGGTGCAGAAGCCAAGTTAGCCAGAGTCGCAAGGCCCTGGCTCAACACATAGTCCAGATGGTCTGCATTTGCCCGGGCGAGGGCCAGGCGTTCCTGGAGTGAGCGCTGCAAACTTTCGCGCACCGCCAGCCAGGAGATGGTTCCCAGCCCACCCAGCATTAGCACAAGCGCTGCGACCACCACGACCATGAGCCGGGCCTGTATGCTCGACAGGAAAGGCGTTGTGCGGGTCAATTCAGCCTCCAATAGAAATTGTAGCCCCTACTTTATATGGAAGGCAAAAGTATTCCTCCGATTGGGATGTAGTGCAGGCTACAATCCGATGAACCGATACGCATCACGCTGATGCTTTAGGTGGGATGCAAGTCATCAGACCATGTACTGGCCGTGGGGGTGCCAGTTGGATACCGAGACCATTGAGGTAAATCCTAGTCGATCTCCAGGATCACAGAGAGAAGTTCGCCTGTCTGGTGGGCATCGAGGTGATCGCAGTTGTGCCTTTCAGGTAGAGGCGAGAGGTTTTTGTTTACTGCGCAGTAAGAGCAGTCCTTGTCCTGCTGCTTAATATCTACAAGTTCGATATCAATCCTCGCCCCGTCGGCGATGGTGCCCCTACTGAACAGCCGAAGGCAGAATTGGAGTGAGTCACACTCACTGAACCCCTTGTCCAGCTTCATATTTATGGCGCGTATGTGTCTGGCCTGATGTTTTTCGGCCTCGATGAGCGCTGCCTGTAATATGTTTTGTGCCAAACCCAGACTGTGCATCGATCCCTTTCTGTCTCTCTGAAAACCTCTTCCGCCTCGGTGCGTGGCCGAGAGTTCTCTTGCAGGAGTGACCCACTCCTATCGTATCACGAGCTGTGATAAGGTGCCAACCGACTTACATGCATTGCAGGGTCTTTCCGTTCTAAGGGCGGCTGTTTTGCAAAACCACCAAGTGGTGTGTAAAATGCTCGGCAGGCGCAAGTACAATCCGTATTGGCCTTGCTAAGAGATATATTGTCCGTGGCTAGGCCATGTGCTGCCATGTATCCCAGGAGAGGTTCGAGAATATGGATTCAAGCTATGTTCCTGGTGAGATAGAGCGGAAGTGGCAGGAGCGATGGGAGGCTACAAGACTGTACCAGGTGAAAGATGATGATCCTCGTCCGAAGCGGTATGAGCTTACGATGTTCCCTTATCCGTCAGGGGATCTACACATAGGGCATTGGTATGCTATGGCGCCATCGGATGCGCATGCGCGCTATATGCGAATGCGAGGCTTTAACGTTCTGCACCCCATGGGTTTCGATGCCTTCGGGCTTCCGGCAGAAAACGCAGCCATAAAGCGCGGCATACATCCCTATGTCTGGACCATGGACAACATACAGCGCATGCGGGGACAACTCCGCAGCATGGGATCCATGTATGACTGGAGCCGCGAAGTCGTTGCCTGTCTTCCTGAATATTACAAGTGGACCCAATGGTTCTTCCTGAAGTTTTACCAATCAGGGCTTGCCTACAAGGCAAAGGCGCCGGTCAACTGGTGCCCTAGCTGTCAGACGGTGCTGGCGAATGAGCAGGTCCTGCCGGACGGTACATGTGAGCGGTGCGGCACGACGGCCACTCACAAGGAAATGGAACAATGGTTCTTCCGAATAACCAGGTACGCTGAAGAACTGCTCAACTACGATGGCCTGGAATGGTCCGAGAGGCTCAGGACAATCCAGACAAACTGGATAGGCAAAAGTGTGGGGGCTGAGATATCCTTTCGCCTGGAGCGCGAGGTTTCTGGAGTCAAGGACCTGAAGGTATTCACCACGCGGCCTGACACCGTATTCGGAGTGACGTTCGTCGTTGTGGCGCCCGAACATCCGATCGTCCCGCATTTGACCACGCCAGAAAGACAAGCAGAGGTGGCGGAGTACGTGAGTAACACCCGGCAACTCACGGACATACAACGTCAATCTACGGAAAAGGAGAAGACGGGCGTCTTCACCGGCTCCTACGTGGTAAACCAATTGAATGGGGACCGGGTGCCGATATGGATATCGGACTACGTTCTGGTCTCTTATGGTACAGGAGTGGTGATGGGGGTACCAGCCCACGATGCACGAGACTTTGAGTTTGCCAAGAAGTACGGGCTGGAGATAAAGGTTGTCATCGCACCTCCGGACTGGCCGGGGGATGAACTTGAAGCGGCGTACATCGGGCCCGGACGGATGGTTAATTCGGGACAGTTCAACGGGCTGGATAATGAGCAAGGGTTTGAAGCCATATGCGAGTCCATGGAAAAGAACGGCGCTGGTAAGCGTACCATAAGCTATCGCATCCGCGACTGGCTGGTATCCCGGCAGCGCTACTGGGGCGCTCCTATACCAATAGTCTATTGTGAGCACTGCGGGATCGTGCCCGTTCCGGAGGAGAAATTGCCTGTTCTGCTGCCACCGGATGCCGAGTTCAAACCCACGGGCGAGTCGCCCTTGAAAGGCGTGGCATCGTTCGTGAGCACTACGTGTCCCAGGTGCGGGCATCCTGCTCAGAGAGAAACAGATACGATGGATACCTTCATGTGTTCCAACTGGTACTATCTTCGATATACCAGCCCCGGGTATGACAAGGGTCCTTTCGCGCCGGAAAAGGTGAAGAAATGGATGCCGGTTGACCTGTACACGGGCGGCATAGAACATGCGGTGCTTCATCTGTTGTATTCACGGTTCTTTATCAAGGCGTTAAGAGATATGGGCCTTGTGGAGTTTGGTGAGCCATTTATCCGGATGTACAATCAGGGGCTTATCATTCGGGGCAAACATAAGATGAGCAAGTCTCGTGGCAACGTGGTCGCACCTGATCAGTACGTATCGCAATTCGGTGCTGATACTGTACGAGCCTACTTGATGTTTATTGGCCCCTGGGACCAGGGAGGCGATTGGAATGACAGCGGCCTCGCGGGCGTCAACAGATGGCTGGCAAGGGTGTGGAACCTGGTTGATTCAGGGTATCGCAGCACGACCGTGGATGCGGCGTCTGAGGCGAGGATCAGACGCGCTACACACAAGACTATTAAGAGGGTGACTCAAGACCTGGATGCGTTCCGCTTCAACACCATGATTGCCAGGCTGATGGAGTTGACGAACGAACTGGGCGAAGTGCAAAGAGCGGGCAATATTTCCGGCGGGGAATGGAAGTCGGCAGTGGAGTGCTTGCTGCTCATGATGGCCCCGTCGGCCCCACATCTGGCTGAGGAACTCTGGGAGAAACAGGGCGGCGACTATAGCGTACATAACCAACGATGGCCTGAATGGGAAGAAGAACTGACCAGAGAGGACGAAATAACGATGGTTGTCCAGGTTAACGGCAAGTTGCGTGACAGGATATCGGTTTCGCAGTCTGTAAGCGAGGGGGAGGCCCGGGAAATGGCGCTGTCGAGCGCCCGCGTGCGACAATATGTCGACGGCAAACAGATTCGCCGCGTGATCTACGTGCCGGGCAAGCTCATCAACGTTGTGGTGTAAACGCCCTATGCCAGCCGTGGCCACTGATCACGGAGGGATATCGCCATTCAAACTTCACAACAGGGTGTGTGTTCTTTGTCAGCGGCCTTATCGGACATAGATATATCGGCCAACGTGCGCAGGCTGCAAGAGCATGTTGCCAGGGCATGCGAAAGGGCTGGCAGATCACCGAAAGAGGTTACGATCGTAGGTGTGATCAAAACCGTGCCTGTGGAGGCGATCAGGGAGGCTTTTCTTGCCGGTATAAGGCAATTCGGAGAAAACCGCGTTCAAGAAGCGGCGGAAAAGAAACCACACTTCGTTGATATTGCTCCGATGATGATATGGCGCATGGTCGGCCATCTGCAAGGCAATAAGGTGAAGCGGGCCGTCGAGGTATTCGACAGCATCGACAGCGTAGATTCGACAAAGCTGGCGAAACTGTTGAACGCGAACGCGCGAACTAAAATGCCTGTCTTGATAGAAGTCAACATTCTCGGTGAGACAACCAAGACTGGGTTCCCGCCCAGCGAGGTACCTGGAATTATTGAAGAACTGGCCAGCATGCCGAATCTGAACGTCCATGGGTTGATGGGCATTGCCCCGCTCACAGAAGACAAAAAGCAAATACGCTTTGTATTTCAGCAACTGCAGCAGTTGCGACAAAGGTTGGGCCTTGCAGAGCTTTCGATGGGCATGAGTTCAGACTACGAGATAGCTATCGAAGAGGGAGCAACGATGATCAGAATTGGGCGGGCCATATTTGGTGAGAGGGTGAAATGATGAAGGTTGCGTTCGTTGGCGGAGGTGCCATGGGAACAGCCATCCTGAGTGCCCTTCTGGATGCAAAGATCGCGACACCAACTTCTATAGTCGTGAGTGACGTGAGCCAGTCGAGGCGGGATGCAGTCAATACTCAATATGGTGTCGCGACTACCGAGAGCAATGCGGATGCCGTGGCGGATTGTGAAGTGGCGGTCCTTGCTGTCAAGCCGCAGAATCTGAAAGAGGTATTGACTGGGTTGCAAGGTACGTTCCGCCCAAATCAGCTAGTCGTGTCCATTGTGGCGGGCGCCAGGATACAAGACATTGCCGTGGGATTGCAGCACCGGAATCTCGTCAGGGCGATGCCTAACATGCCAGCCCAAGTGCGCAATGGTGTGACAGTATGGACTGCGACGGTGGAAACCGGAGAAGAGCAGCGTTGCCTGGCAAAGGAAATATTTGGCACGCTTGGCAAAGAGTTCTTTGTTTCGGACGAAAAGTTCGTGGATATGGCGACGGCGGTCAGCGGCAGCGGACCGGCGTACATATTTCTCATAGTCGAAGCTTTTGTCGACGCAGCGGTCCACATAGGCTTTCCTCGCGATCTAGCCCAGCAGATCGTATTGGAGACCATGTCAGGGTCAGTGCAAGCGATACGGGCAACCGGCAAACACCCGGCAGAACTAAAGGCGATGGTTACTTCTCCTGGTGGGACGACGGCCGAGGCATTGCTCGAGCTTGAAGCCGGTGGGTTGAGGTCTACCCTTGTATCGGCGGTGGTAGCCGCCTACGAAAAGACTAAAAGACTGGGATAGCATCCCGGTACGTAGTTCGTTTGGAGGCCAGTACTATTGAGGGGGTCGCTTCAGGGGGAATGTACTACCCGGATCTGCGGGCAGTTCACGTTTTGTCGGGCGGCAACGATATCAGTTCACCCATCCGCTTCGCATGTTGTTCACGGAGTTCCTTGAGAATCGTCTGAAACTCCTGAGTTGTTATGGAATCGGTGGTCATGACTAGTCCATCCTCACCGTCCTCAGAATAGTATCCGCGGCGGACTCCAGCTGGCTTGAACCCGTATTTCCGGTACAGCGATTGGGCCACCGTGTTAGAAACCCTGACTTCTAGGGTAACGGCACTGGAGTTAAACTGCATCGCAACGTCGAAGACCGAATTCAGGAGGAGTTCTCCTACTCCCCTGCCGCGGTGGTCCTTCCTGACAGCTATTGTTGTAAGGTGAGCTTCGTCAAGCATGCGCCATATACCTGCAAAGCCGGCAATACATTCCTTTCCTTCCACGACTTCTAGCTCGGCCTTGCCCGGCTTGCGGCGAATAAGATTCATAAGTTGTGACAGCGGCTTAAAGCCGTCGCCGGGGCTATGCCAGATAACCCCATCTTCCACGGCTACGATGTATGACGCCAGCCGGTTATTAAGTTCGCGGCGGTACGCGTAGGACGGATATGGCCACTGGGTGGGGAAGGCCTCCCGATCGATCTCCGCCACCTGGGGTATATCCTCTTCGCGCATTGGTCTTATTGAATAGCGCAAAGCGTACCTCTTATGTGCTTGTACCCATTAGACAGCAAAGGCGCTACCTCCAGCATGGCAGCGCCACGAGCATCCATCTTCTGCCAACTGTATTTTAGCATAGCAACCTGGAAACGGAGGAGAGACGCCATGCGAACATGTTTGGGTTGTGCGTTGCAATAGTCTACTGAAGCGGTGGAATATCTAAACGACCTACTGTCGCAGTTGCGCTTTGTGAACACCGGCAGGTACCGCCAGCACTAGTGGTGTCATCGCCAGGAGAACAACCGCCATACCAATATTCATTATGACGAAGCCTCTGGGTAGGCTGCTCGAAACATGCAAGACCACAGTTGAGATGGAGATGGCGAGAGCTCCGCCGCTCAGGCGGAACATCCCACGCAAACCTGATATGGTGGCGATTTTATCTGGCATGAGCTCAATACATGCGTTGTTTGCGGCTGGATTGGCGATGCCCAGTGACAGTCCGCTCAGGAACATGATCGCCAGCAGCACATGGCTGCCTGGAATAGTATTGCCAATGATGTTCACACCCTGGATCTCGAGGCTCAACAACAAGTAAGACAGGCCGAGGCCCACGCCGCCCACGAAAAGAGGCCGCCTGTATCCCCATCGACCGAGTAGCAGGCTGGTACATGTGCCGGTCAGTATTATGGCGATAGACCGTGGGGTCAATACAAGCCCGCTGCCCGCGGTGGACATCCCATATACGGAAACGGCGTAGAGTGGAATAAGGTTTGCGTTGCCGATGGAGCCGGCGCCCAAGAAAAAGTTGTACAGGTTCGCTGCGAGGAATGGTTTCTTGCGTAGCAATGTTGAGTCGACTAAGGGTTGACTAACGTGGCGCCCTTTCCTGAACAACATCACAAACATGGCGCATCCCGCGATGAGAAGGATAGACACCAGGAAAACAGAGGAATAGGACACAGCGTTGCCGATTTGGCTCAGGGCAAACATGACGGATGAGAGTCCACCGGCGAATAAGCCTGCTCCAGTCAGGTCAAACGAGGTGCGCGCCATCTTGTTGTCTCTGGGAATAATGTGTATAGCCAGGAAAAAGAGCACGGATGTTATTGGAACGGGCAACCAGAAAACCGAGCGCCAACCGAGGGTGTCGATCACAAGGCCGCCGATATTCGGCCCAATAATCTGGCCAACAGGCATTATGCTGGTGATGAGACCGACCACCTGCATCCTCTTTTTAGGGTAGGTCTCAGTCACTATGCCAATAGATGAAGGCATCATGGCGGCCGTTCCGACGGCCTGGAGCGCACGGCACAGGATGAGAAGATATATGTTGGGCGCTATGGCTGACAATAGTGAACCGACGGAGTACATGATCATGGAAAGCATGAAAACGCGCTTGTGGCCCAGGGCATCTGAGGCTTTCCCGCTGAGGGGCATCAAGGCTATGGTCACTAGTTGGTGCACTGTCAGGACCCACCCGGCAAGTATGAGGTTCGTATTAAGATCGGTAATCATGACGGGGAAAGCCACCGCCACCGCAGTAATAGTGACGGAAGCTACCAACTGGCCAAGAGTGACTACAGCGAATGTGATGTGTCTGCGCATTCAATGCTCCGCTAACGGAATCCCATGGGCCTTCCAAGCACGATTAGTAGTAGGAGATTCGAGCTGGTGCACGTGATGTCGGCATCGGCGAAAGAAGCTCAAGATATCCTTTGCTACCGTTAGCCCGTCCGAGTATACCTCAGAGGCGAGGCGGAAACAAATCTAGCGTATTCGGGCAAATGCACTATTACGTGATTCCGGAATGGTACGACGCCATGGTATGCTCCTAAGCAGGTGCCATTTAGTAACTTGGCGTCAGTGGTATACTAAGTTGGACAAATAGGGAAGAGGTCTTGTGGAACAGGTATCGGACACGATAACATTCCTGGGCACGGCGGGAGCGCGGGTTATGGTTTCCAACCAACTCCTGGCTTCAGGAGGAGCATGGCTGGAATTTGGGCACACTAGGATAGTGCTCGACCCAGGTCCAGGTTCCATCGTGCAGGCCACGAAGAGGAAGTTGAACCCAACGAAGGTCGACGCCATCATTCTTTCTCACAAGCACCTGGATCATTCGTCCGACGTCAACATAATGATTGAAGCAATGACGAATGCCACGAGGAACAAGAGAGGAGCCGTTTTCGCTCCAGCCGACGCACTCGAAGGGGACCCGGTCATTTTGCGGTACTTGCGTAGCTATCCGGAGAGAATAGAGGCACTCAGGGAAGGTGGCAGGTACGCAGTGGGCGATGTTTCTTTCGAGACTCCAGTGCGCCACATACACGGAGTAGAAACCTATGGTTTCATCTTCACGACTCCAAGGCATACATTCTCCTGGATCACCGATACCAAGTACTTCGATGGACTGGCCCGATTTTATCGCGGAGAGTTGCTGGTCATACATGCGGTAAGGTTGGAGAGTGGCAGCCCTTATGACCATCTGTCTCTTGCAGACGTCAGGGAAATAATAATGGAGGTCAAGCCCAGGGCAGCCATTCTTACTCACTTTGGCCGCACCATGTGGGCCGCCAAACCGTGGGAGTTGGCCCGGAAACTGTCCGAGGACACCGGAGTCGAGGTTGTTGCTGCCCGAGATGGATTGAAGTTTGACCTGGCACGACTCGGGTAGCTTGATGCCTGAACCTAGAGGCGGATGACTTCCCAGGTCTGTCTTGACAGCCTTTTCCGCGGCGTGCCGCCGTACTACCATATATTTATGGAGTGCTTTGTGGGAACGAGCGGTTGGCATTATGAACACTGGCGTGGCCGCTTCTACCCTGAATCCCTGGCGAAATCAAAGTGGCTGGAGTTCTACGCCCGGTATTTCCCGACGGTTGAGGTGAACAACACCTTCTATCGGCTTCCTTCAGAGCAAGCATTTGCTGCCTGGAAACAGGCGGCGCCCACCAACTTCGTCTTCGCTGTTAAGGCCAGCCGTTTCATCACACATATTAAGCGGCTTCGAGGGGCCGACGGAGTGGTGGAAAACTTCGTTTCCAGGGCGACGACTCTTGGCGATAAGCTCGGTCCTATCCTGTACCAGACACCGCCACAGATGGCGCGGGATGAGGGCCTGTTAGAGGCATTCTTGGTCTCTTTACCGAAGGGCATGCAGCAGGCCTTCGAGTTCAGGCATCACTCCTGGTTCGAAGACAGGGTGTTTGATCTGCTGAAACGTTACTCTGTGGCGTTGTGTGTCTACGACATGCCGGGCTTTACAAGTCCTGTCCTGGCCACTACGGAATACTCATACTTCAGGTTCCACGGCTCCGCCAGGCTGTATGGAAGTAAGTACAGTGACGACGACTTGCGCAGGTGGGCCGAGCGCATCAGGTCTCTTAGGGTGGTGAAGAGGGCATACGCATACTTTAACAATGACGCTTCGGCATATGCTGTGGAAAACGCAAGGTCTCTATCAGCCTTCCTCAATGAGTGATGGCAGGCTACTGGCAATTGCACAGGTAATGTTTCAGTCGCTCGGCAGTTGGCTTTGTCATCGTGCGCACCGAGGCGATTTCGTCCAGAGCTGCCGCTCTGATAGCGTCGACCGAACCGAATCGCTCCAGAAGCGCCTTCCGACGTCTGGGCCCTATTCCGGGTATGCTATCCAGCATTGAGACCTTTGCCTCTTTGCTCCGCACCTTACGATGGTAGGTTATGGCAAAGCGATGGGCCTCATCACGGATCCGCTGCAATAAGTGTAGTACGGCTGAACCGGCGGGAAGTACCAGGGGTTCCGTGGTTCCCGGCAGAAAGATCTCTTCTCGTTCCTTGGCTATGCTGGCCACGGGGACCGACCCGGCGCCTGCCTCTTGCAAGGCCTTTGCAGCCAAGGCAAGATGTCCTTTTCCGCCGTCAATCAGAACCAGGTCTGGGACGCTGCCCCATACTTCGACTGAACTTCCATTACGGTCGTTGTATCTGTTGAAGCGCCGCCGCAGCACCTGTTGCATCATGGCATAGTCGTCGGCACCACTTATCCCCTTTATGCGAAAGCGGCGGTAATGCGACCGCAAGGGCTTACCATCATGGAAAACGACCATAGATCCTACTGCAGAAAGCCCGACGATGTCGGAGATATCGTAGCATTCAACCCTTTGCGGCCAGGTAGGCAGGTGCAACATGTCCTTGAGCCCCTGCAAGGCCTTTTGGATGGTTTCGGACGCCGACATGTCACTGACTCTTCGCTGTTCCAATTCCTGCATTGCATTTTCAGCTACCATATCTACCAGGCGTTTCCTGGCGCCCCGTTGCGGCACTATGAGCCTCGTCTTGCTCCCCCTGCGACGGCTCAGCCATTGCTGGATGGTGCGGGAATCTTCCGGCTGGTGTTGCACGAGCAGGAATGGTGGGATGCTTGTGGCAGACCCATAGAACTGCTTGAGGAAGCTGGCCATAACTCCGCCGGGCAACTCATCTCTGGTGCCATCCATAGTGAAACTCTCGCGCCCGATGAGCTTGTTGTCGCGTATGAAGAACACCTGCACGGAGCATATATCGCCTGCGCGAGCGAGTGCGATGACGTCCTGCTCTCCCTTGACGGTAGTGGCAATGCGCTGCTCTTCAACCACTTGCTCCACAGCCCTTATCTGGTCGCGCAGTACGGCGGCTTTCTCGTATTGTAGCTGGCCGGCTGCCCGGTCCATGTCTCGCCGCAACTCGCGCAGGACCGCATCCGTTTTTCCTTCCAGGAACAGTGCTACCTGCTTGATAAGGTGGCCGTACTCCTCTTTGCTTGCAGCTCCTATGCAAGGACCGAGGCACCGTCCAATGTGGTAGTCCAGACAGGCCCTCGAATCCTTGCCATTTATGTCGCGCGTGCAGGAGCGAAAGGGGAATATCCGTTTGATCAAGTGCAGTACAATGCGAACCGAGCCGGCTCCAGCAAAGGGGCCGAAGTACCGGCCACCGTCCTGCATGACTCTGCGAGTTACTACTATCCTTGGGAAGCCACCAGCAGGCTCTATCTTGAGGTATGGAAAGGTCTTGTCGTCTTTGAGACTTATGTTGTACTGCGGGCGGAACCTTTTGATGAGGTTCAACTCGAGAACAAGGGCTTCCTCTTCGGAGGCCGTCACGTAAAACTCGAAGTCAGCAATGTGCTCTACCAGGCTGGAGAGCTTGGGTGATGAGGATGCCGCGCGCGACGTGAAGTATGATCTGATCCTGTTTCGCAAGCGAGAGGCTTTGCCCACGTATATGATACGCTCACGACTATCTTTGAACAGATAGACACCGGGAGACAAGGGCAAGGCGCATAGCCGCTCGCGTATGTGTCCGGATTGCATAATATGCATTCTAGCATGTGGATAAACGATCGGAAAAATTTTTTCCTGCCGTAGGTGACGGGGCATAGGTTGCTGCGGGTAATTTATGTTAGAATAGGGCCTGTTTTTGACCCCGGAGCAGGACAAAACAGGCGATAAGCCCAGAGTACGATTGATATTAGTGTGAAAACGGATAGGGTAGGGTACGCAGGGGTTCCGGGGAATCCGAATAACAGAGGTCGCTGTGCGAAGAGAAGTAGATGCGTTCATATCTCATCTTAGCAAGGAAAAAGGCATATCCTACAATACGGTAGCGGCTTACCGGAACGATCTGTACCAGCTAGCTGATTTTGTCGAGAGGAGAGGCTTGCCGCGACAGGGTTCGATGATGTGGTGGAGCCAGGTGGACCAGCACCTTTTCTCATCCTACCTGCTGTCTCTAAAGGAAAAATCCTATGCGCCGGCGACAGTCGCTCGCAAGACGGCGGCAGCCAAGTCCTTCTTCGGCTTTCTGGTCAAGAGGGGCAAGACGGACAAGAGCCCGGCTGAAAACCTGGTATCTGCTGGTCTGAAGCGTCAGCCGCCTCAGACTATGACTCCGTCGGAGGTGCACAGGTTATTGGTGCAACCGGCGAAACTGACTACACCGGAGGGCATGCGCGATAGGACTATGCTGGAACTCCTGTACGCAGGCGGCCTCCGGGTGGGTGAACTTGTCGCGCTGAACCACGATGATGTTGACACCGATGAATCCTGTGTCCGGTGCGTGGGCAGAAAAGACAAAGAGCGAATAGTCCCTATCCCTCAGGACCTGGCACGGGTCCTGAGAGAATACAAGGAGTCTGCCAGGCTGGAGCTCATAGATGCTGACGACGAACCGGCCATGTTCGTGAACCGCCGCGGCGGACGCCTGACGCGCCAGGGTGTGTGGCAAATACTGAAGGAATACGCCAGAACAGCCGGCCTGAGCTCGGAGGTAACACCTCATACTTTGCGGCATAGCCTTGCGACGCACATGTTGAGCAGTGGCGCGAGCACGCGCTCGGTCCAACAACTTCTGGGTCATGCGAACTCATCGATGGTCCATACTTATGCACAGATGGTTGGCGCTCGCGCTTCTGTACCCAAGGACGGCCAGACTGAACCGAGAATATGAAGGCTGCGCCAATACACTGTATAATCTTTGAGTAAATATCGATAAGAGCCTGCGCCTGAGCCCTCGTTTGACGCGTCGAACATCGAGATGGGGGATACCGGTCAGGCGTTTCCAGGAGGCGACCACATGTCACCAAAACCAGGCAAGTCCAGACACGCCCGGGCGAAGCGGCGGAAGTTAGCTGCTGTTCGCGGACAGCAGGCCGTGGTGAGGTCTGAACCCACGGCGCAACCTGCCCGTCCGGAGGCGGCTGTAGCCGTTGCTTCAAGAAGCACGACGGCTGTGCCGCAGCGCTTCTCGAAAGCCGCGGCACAGATAACCACCAAGGCGCCGAAATACGATTACGTCTTCGGTGATATGAAGAGGATCGGCATCACAGCAGGTTCCATAATCATCGTGATTATCATTCTGTCCGTGGTACTACCGGCGGTAATGCAATAAGTACGTGCATGGGCTAGCATACGAAACCGCCCGACAAGAATTGGTTCGCCACCTGTCTTTGAAGATTAAAGACAGCAAAGTCCTGTGTGCCCTCGCACACATTCCCCGCGAGCGGTTTGTCCCTCCGGAAGTCAGACACCTGGCCTATGAAGACCGTCCACTGCCAATAGGGCTGGGGCAGACTATTTCGCAGCCGTACATTGTTGCGTTGATGGCGCAAGCCCTGGAGCTGTCGGGCAGCGAGAGAGTGCTTGAAGTCGGCACAGGCAGCGGATATCAGGCGGCAATACTTGCTGAACTTTCCATGCACGTGGTGACTGTAGAACGACTCCCAATACTTGCGGAAGGCGCCAGGCGCCTGCTATTGAACCTAGGATACGGCAATGTTGAGGTTCATCTGGCCGAGGAAACCGTCGGCTGGAAGGCCGGAGCCCCATACGATGCCATTATTGTGGCTGCTGGTGCACCTTGTGTTCCCGACGAACTCCTGGGGCAACTTGTGGTGGGTGGCCGTATGTGCCTTCCCGTCGGCACTCGTGAGGAACAGGACCTCGTTCGAATCATCAGGAAGCAGCACGGAATTTCCCGCGAGAGCTTAGGGGCCTGCCGTTTCGTCCCTCTGATTAGCAAGACCTCATGGCAGGAAAACAGCCTGGTGTAATCTCCTCTGACCTACATATGGGCAGAAGGAAGACGGGGGCAAAAGCCGATGAGATGGGGGCAGAAGTGAGGATTTCACCGACCGCATCACCAGGGCGGAGAGTCATTGGATAACCAACAGCTAATATGTGCTTGTGGAGGTTCACCTCGGGTGATGCGCTGTCCCCATGCAGGCTAATCTACTTCTCGAGTCGGGGAGCTCAGCCTGAGAACGATTACCAGACCCACAGTAGTCATGACAGCTGATAAAAGCAGTGACCAAAGGTAGCCATTGGTAAGGTCGAACAGGAATCCTCCCATCCACGGACCCGCGGCGGAGCCCAAGTTTGCGGCGACGATAAACGCGCCTGTCTTTGTCGCCAAGTCATTCGTGCCGAAGTAGTCTGCGGTGATCGCGGGAATCAACGGAGATGCGCCACCCCACCCAACACCAAACAGGGCCGCCGCCACCCACATCAACGGCTCCACCTTCAACGGTAAGAGTACCAGGGCTATGATGACGAGAGAACAACATGTTGCCGCGTCAGCTCTAGTGCTAATCCTATCTGAAATGGGCCCCATAACCAGCCGTCCTGCGATGCTTGCTATACCAGCTACACTCATCATGGTAGCTGCAACCAGGGTTCCCATGCCTGTATCGGTGACATAGTTCACCAGGTGATTGATCACCAGGTAAATACCTACATAGAAGAGTGCGAAGACCGCGAACAACGATGAAAATTGCCTGTTCTGAAGAAGGTGAGGGAGTGATCGTATGACGTCGAACACCCCTTTGTTCCTACCCCGTCTGCGACTTCCCATCTCCTCAGCGCTTGTCGTCTCGTCGCTTTGGTTCCTCACCAGGGGCGGATCTTTCACAAACAGGGAAGCCGGAACTGCGATGACCAGCGTCAACAGCCCCAAAACAACGCTGGCTTGTTCCCATCCTCTCGTCACTATCAAGCTTGCGGCCAGTGGAGAGAAAAAGACCGTGCCGAGTCCAACTCCTGCCGATGCTATCCCTAGCGCAAGGCCGCGCCTCCTATCGTGCCACTTGGCGATTGTCGACACGAGGCAAACGAAAGGATCGGCAGTGCCCGCTCCCATGATCAAGCCTTGCGCCAAATAAAAGTGCCACACGGTCGCGACCTTGGAAGTCAGCAGGAAACCAATCGCAAGCAGCAGGAAGCAGGGCAATATCACCCCTCGCGGCCCATACCGGTCATAAAGGTGCCCCGCGGGCATGACCAGGATCGCAATTGCCAGAGAACGGATGACGATGGCAATGGAAACTATTCCTCGGCTCCAATCGAATTGCTCTGCGATAGGCTTGAAAAAGACACCAAAGGTGCCTGTGCTAGCATTGGCGGTGAAGAGGAGCATAGCTGCAAGCCCTGCAACAACCCAGGGATAGGCGTTTGCCTCCCCCTGGGCTGAACTGTTCTTCGTGCTTGGGAGTACTGTTACCACAGCAGTAGCCTACTCGCTCAAGGCAGCATAGGTCAATACTGTCTACTTGTGTCATACGAAGCTTGCCGATCCCTGGCTAGGTATGTAGAAGGGACTACTTCGCGTCTACCCTCCACACCCGGCATTCGCGGAGCAGAGTGCCGTGATATTGCCGGCCCCGGCAGTTGGGGATCTGCCCTTATAGCTGCAAGCACCGTAGTAATTGCAGCTAACGCGAGATTTTTGGGGAATAAAAAGTGGGGGCCCGGACTGCGGCCCCCACTGAGCTCGATCTGACGTGTCCTACGGGCCAGCATGACAAGTCTGGCAGGTGGCCAGATTATCGGGGAACCCAGTATGGTTTGGGCTGACGGGGAACGTGGGTGCACCACCTACGCCCGTCTGATGACAAACAGAACAGGCCGTCCGGCCAACGTGGTTAGCCGGGATGCGAGGCGCTCCACCGGCTGTTGGAGTAGGAGTAACTGTAGGTCTAACTGTTGGAGTAGGAGTGACTGTGGGCCTCACCGTTGGGGTAGGCGTCACAGTTGCCAGGGGTGTGACCGTGGGCGTGGGCGTCACGGTTGGCCTGGGGGTCACGGCTGGTGTGGCCGTGGGCAAGGGCACTACAGTCACTCTGGCCTGTGCC
>JACPPY010000028.1 GCA_016190755.1 Chloroflexota bacterium
CCTCAGCGGTGGGCGGTATAACCCTGCAGGTGAAGAACAAGTATACGGGCCTCCTCTCGCATGGCATAGAAGGCACCGCATATGCTATCCGGCAACTGCTGGCCAACCCGGAATATGCCCGCCGGCTGGGGGAGAACGGACGCGAGCATGTGAGGCAGAACTTCCTCATTACGCGGCATCTCAAGGAGTATCTTCTGCTGTTCCTGACAGCGGGACTCCCAAGGACGTCGGGGACATAACATGCTCCTAAATACCGCGCAACATTATGGAGACTTCTTGTTTGGCTGTTGGGGGGGGATGGGTCTCAAGATTCCCTGATAGGGGCTTTGGAATGATGCCTAGGGGCGAGGTGGCTATGATCGTGGCGCTGACAGGGCTCAATCAAAAGCTGATACCTCAGGGCACGTACGCCGCCCTAGTATTGATGAGCCTGCTCACGACCGTGATACCGCCTCTGGCTTTCAGGAACTGGTTGCCAAGGAAATAAATGAAGATTCCTGGTGCGTGTGTCACAAAGCGCAAGAAAAGTGGTAATATTCACCCATGACCTCAACACGCCGTGTCGGATTGCACCCAACTTCTTACACTGGTGATGATGTTGGTTACGGGCCTTTTCACCCGTCCCTGGTGGTCATAGGGTTCTTTGTGGGCCTGATGGGGGTCGGTACGCTGCTGCTTTCTTTGCCGTCTGCTACCGCGGATGGCGCGAGGGCATCGTTGCTGGATGTCCTGTTTACCGCTGCCTCAGCTGCTACCGGCTCTGGGCTCGTTGTAAGGGAAACGGGCGAGTATTGGAGCCTCACTGGACAAAGGATAATATTTGGGCTGATACTGCTCGGCGGCGCGGGAGCTCTTGTGGGGTCTTCCTTGCTGCTGCTAATTATCGCGGGCCATGTAACGGGTGAGGAGAAGTCACTGCTCAAGGACTTCTCCGGGGTCCAGAGCCGCAAGGGCCTGTTACTCATAAGTTTGGGTATACTGGCGTATGCCTTGGTGGTGCAAGCTGTAGGAGCATACAGGCTCGCGCTCGGCTTCTCCGACAGCATGCCATATGATCAGGCCTTATGGATTGGCGCGTTCCACGCCGCCTCGGCCTTCAACAACGCGGGGTTCGACATCATTGGCCTCGACCAACAATTGCCGGATATGGAGGTCCAGCTCAGCCTGGTCGGGCTTAGCCTTCTCGGCTCGCTGAGCTTCCTTGTCCTGGTGGACCTTCTCAGGAGCGTAGGTCGTCGTGTCGTGGCGCTGGACACGAAACTTGTTCTGCTAGCATCGTTCCTCCTCCTGACGATGGGAACAGCGGTCATACTAGCTGCCGAGGCGAATAATCCCCAGACGCTTGGGCCTCTTCCGATGCAACAGAAGCTGTTATCAGCCTTTTTCCACTCGGTGTCGGCACGCACCACGGGCCTCTCGACGGCGAGAGTGGCGGCTTTCAGCCTCCCGGCTATAACCGTCATTCTACTCCTCATGTTCATCGGTGGGTCCGCAGGTTCCACCTCAGGAGGTGTCAAGGTAAACTCCTTCGCCCTAATCCTTGGTGTGGTGTGGTCGACCTTGCGTGGCGGAGGCAGGTTGAAAGTACTGGGCACAGAGGTGGAGCTACACTATGTCCAGCGCGCTCTGGCTGTGGTATCCGTGTCGTTAATGCTGGTCTTTGGCGTCATGGTCGCTCTCGTTGCCACGCAACAGCAGGCATCTTTGCTTTCGATACTGTTCGAAACCGTTTCGGCGTTCAGCACCACTGGCTTTTCGCTGGGACTCACGCCTGAGCTCACACCAGTCGGGAGGGCTCTCATCATACTGACTATGTTTGCCGGAAGGGTTGGGCCGCTAACCCTCGCCTTCGCTCTTAGCCTGCGTCACCAGCCTACGCGGTACATGTATGCTGAGGAGGCAATCAACCTTGGTTAAACGGCAGCGAGGAGATGAACATAGCCAATCTTAATCTAGCCGGTCGCACAAGGATTCCTTAGAGGCAGTCGTACTTTTACAACCGTGCCGGCTCTCTCTCGACTTTGGATGTCGAGCTGTCCGCCATGGAGGCCAACAATCTGTTTCACTATGGATAAACCTAACCTCGACCCTTCACCAGCAGACTTTCGGGAAATATCGGATTTGTAGAATGCCTCGGTAACGTGAGGAATCTCTTCTCTCGGGATGCCACTGCCGGTATCGGATACCTCCAGAACCGCCGAGCCATTATGACGATCCAATCTCAGTTCAATTCGCCCACCCTGGGGCGTAAACTTAATGGCATTGTCGACGATGTTTAACATCATCTGCTTGAGGAGGTCGCGGTCGCCACATACGATTACATCTTCGAGTGCCGTCAAGTTGAAATCTAACCCTTTTGCCAGCACCCACATGTCGCCGAACACTTCGTCGAACAGTCCCCTGAGGTTGACCTCTTCAGATACAAAAACCGGGTTAGATTCCAGTTGGACGTTCAACAACAGGTCCTTAACCATCCGGACGAGTCTCCGCGTTTCTTTGAGCATCCTCTCGAGGCCATCTCTAACCTCCGGGCTAAGCGATGGCTTCAGAAGAAACACCTCCAGGTGCCCCTGTAACGCAGTCAGAGGAGTCCTCAATTCATGAGATACGCTGCCAAGAACCTTTTGCTTTGTAATCGCGGCGGCATCCAGTCGTTGCCACATCGCCGTGAGACTTTTGGACAGTTGCTGCAGTTCTGCTGGACGTGCCTCCTCCCGCAGGCGGGCCTTAAGGTGATAGTAGTCAACTTGGTCGATGGCTTGGAGAATCGTTTTTAAAGGGCGGAATCCACGCCGGAAGATGGTCAGCCCGCTGGTGATGGCTAGCAAGCCGCCCACTGCTCCAACAATTATGCCGTTCAGCCACAACCTATTCTTGGCCTGGTTTACCTGGCCAAGAGATTCAACTGCCTGCACAAGAGCAAGAATTTGGCGAGTACGCGGGTCGGACACCGCCAAGGTATATACTCTCAAGGGCTCGCCCCCGTCCAAGGTAATGTCGTCTAAATGTCCGTCGATAACTTCTGGAAACCGCAGTTGGTCATCCAATTTGTGAACTAGCTGGTCGGCAACTTTCCCGTACTCTACAATGACTTTCCCCCGCGGGTTAACTATTCGAAGCAGCAAAGGTGAGAAAGGAAACTCCTGCTTTGCGAGCTCGTCCATCACCTGGACGTAGCTCGCCTCGTCAGTGGTAATATCCGACGAGATTAAGGCAGCGACCATGTTGGCACGCTTCTGCAGCGCGTCATCAATAGATTGCTCGATATTCCACACCGTGACCTGTTGGGCCAGGAATGTTGTCGAAGACATGATGACCAGCGTCATCAGCCCAATCCATAGAGCCAGCTGGGCCCGGAGACTAAGGTTCATCGCGACTCCTTGAGAACATAGCCAAACCCTCTTAATGCATCGATCAGGTCGGGCTCTCCAGAGGAGTTTAGCTTTCGCCTCAGAAAACTGACGTACACCTTTACAGGATCGGTGTTAGCTTCAAACTCATCCCCCCACACTCGCTGGAGAATGAACTCCCGGCGCAAGGGCCGGTCTGCATTCTCGGCCAGCAACCTGAGCAATTCGAACTCGCGAGTCGTCAGTTCGACCAGCCTGCTGCCCCGCCGCACACGCCGGCGTTTGATGTCGATTTCAAGATCGCGCACGCGGATGAGGTCCTCTGATGAAGAGGAGATTGGTGAAGGTGTCCTTCGGCGAATTATTGAGCGAATCCTGGCGACAAGCTCCTCAAACTCGAACGGTTTCGACAGGTAGTCGTCGGCACCAGCTTCAAGGCCCCGTATGCGTTCACCAACCATATGGCGAGCCGTCAAGATGATGATGCCTATGTCTCCGCGCGAACGTAGCTCCCGGCAAACATTGATCCCGTCCATGTCCGGCAATATCAAGTCTAGAACAACGAGGTCGGGATTGGACGTTACCGCCGCTCTCAACCCGTCGTGTCCCGTAAAGGCCACATCGACGTCAAAGCCCTTTTCAACTAAGCCCAGTTTGACGAAATTAGCAATATTCGCATCGTCTTCAATAATAAGCACCTTCGACATATTACCGGTTCACTCTAGCAGACAAATGCCAACCTCTCCGTTGCGTATGATAGAACTCGATAAGTCGTTTCGCAACCGCGAAGGCCCGGAACTCGTGCTCCAAGGACAGGCAAAACCGGGACTACTACGCCTTTAACCGTCGTTCGACCAACATTCAACGTGGACTCAACCCTCATGTGGTAAACATGGCTTGACCGTTCGTCCTGTTGCCAGAAGCGTTCTGCGGGCAACAGCGCAAGAAAGGAGCACGATGCAGGAAAAAAAAGAAGCTACACCAAAGCCAAGGACAGGGAAACAAAAATGGCTCAGCCGCATCGGGAACTTCATGATGATGGGTGGGTTCCTGTTAGTTTTAGTTCTTGGTGTCGCAATAGCTATCGGGATTTCCGTCTTGTTCAAGGGATGCTGATCTGATTGATCGGTTGGCTCCCGGCAACGCGTTAAACTAGGCAAAGCCCAACTCTGAAAGGAGTTACGAAGTGGGATTCTTCAATAGAAAACCAAAGGTGATCAAGGAGATTCAGGATGGGGTATGGGGGCACATGGTCAGTGTTCACAAAATTGATGTAGATACACTTTCGAAAGAAATACGGTGCGTAGAACGCAAGGGAACTTTGAGCGGTGGTCAAGTGGTAACCTTCCTCCGAATTTTCAGGCTAAGCGAGGTTGTGAAGAGGGGCATTGAGATCGAGGGCTGGGAGACCTTTGATCAATATCCTGACCTCATACTGTACGAAGGCCACCTCGCTCTGGACAACACAGCTTACATCGAGCGAAAAACCGGGAATCCTAATCCGTGATGCCACCAACCATTATGGCCGCCGTATACAAAGAAGCCACACTTCAGCTTTGGGTTGTTAACTGAATGCTAGACTTTGTTCAGATACTTGCGCTCATTATATTCCTCGCAGTGTTCGTCGTCATCGTTGTGGGCAAAATACACCGCTTCATCCCCGCGTCCATCGGGGCAGTCCTGATTTTGCTTGTTGTCCTGTTGGGCGTAATGAGGAGTCCTCAGGCGGTATTAAATGTACTGAATTTGTCCGAACTCGGCAGCATTCGCTTCTGGGTCCCGGGCCATGAACAAGTGCAATCACATGGAATCAACTGGCAGACAGTTATCTTCATTGGTGGCATGATGGTAATGGTCGAGGGCCTGGGGGCCGCTGGTTTTTTTCGCTGGCTTTGCCTTTATCTAGCACGGTTGGTCAAGTACAAACTTATCCCGTTATTCCTGACCTTCATGCTTCTTTCCGGTTTCCTGTCCATGTTTATCGACAGCATCACCGTTCTCCTGTTTCTTGCCTCGGTCACCATAGAGCTGGCACGAACGCTTAAGTTCGACCCGGTACCCTTTATAATCGCGGAGATATTTGCTGCTAACGTCGGGGGGGCTGCCACAATGGCCGGAGATCCTCCTAACATCATAATCGGTACTGCGTTCGGATATACTTTCACAGATTTCATGGTGAATACTGGGCCTGTAGCTTGGGCGGGAATGGTTCTGGCGCTGGTCTTCTTCTATTTGTGCTTCCGGGGGTCATTGTCCCGTTCGGAGAAAGCACGTATCGAGTTGAGGGGCGCCTATCCTGAGCCGAAAGAGGCCATCACGAACTCCGGGCTCTTCAAGGTGAACATAGTCATATTCGTGTTAGCCATTCTGTTACTGATAACGCATGCCCAGACGGGGATCTCGGTCGCGTTGATCGGTGTTATCGCAGCCGCTTTGACATTACTTGCGGCCCGGAGTGGCTCGTCTCATCTCCTCAAACGATTAGACTGGCGGACGCTTCTTTTCTTCATAGGATTGTTTGTCATTGTTGGCGGCTTGGAGGAGACTGGCGTGTTGAAAACCTTGGCGGAGGGCATCGGGAATATATCTGGTGGCAACCTGTTCTGGGTCACGTCAATTATTCTGTGGGTGTCCGCGTTCGCCTCAGCAATTGTTGACAACATCCCGTTTGCTGCCACTATGGTGCCGATACTTAGTAGTTTGTCGCAATCTGCCGGCCTCAGCCTTCCGATAATGAGCTGGTTCCTAGCACTGGGCACTGACATAGGAGGCAACGCAACACCTATTGGAGCCTCAGCGAATGTCGTTGGTACGGCCATCTCCGATAGGGAAGGCTACCCGATCAGTTGGGGCAGGTTCTTGAAATACGCTGCGCCAGCGATGATAATGGTTCTCGTTTTGATTCACGTGCTTTTGATCGTGAGATACTTTTAGAAATAGTTCGAGACTTGGCCACTCTGACTGGCTTAAAAGAACCAGGGGAAGCAATTACAAGGATGTGCGCATATGTTTGAACGGATTCTGGTGCCTCTGGATGGTTCCAAGCTGGCCGAGCAAGCCCTGCCGCCGGTGGCGGAACTGGCAAGCGCTTTCGGTTCAAAGGTCACACTGTTGCAGGTGTGCGAGCCGGACAAGGCCCACTATGAGAATGTCTGCCGAGTTTACCTGGCCGAAACAGCAAGAAGGTTAAAACAATTATTGCGTGTTCCAGGAGAAGGGCATGTAGATCAATCAGTGTTGGTGGGAAGGCCTGCTGAACTGATTATCAGTTTTGCCAAGAACAATGCTGTTGACATCATAGTCATGACTTGTTGCGGCAAATCCGGCGTCATATCCGGGAAAATGGGCATCACCTGTCACCGTGTGTTACAAAGAGCAGAAGCTACAACACTTGTGGTCAGGGCAACGCAGGAGGGCATATCGCCTTCGGAGAAACTCTTCAGGAGGATAGTAGTGCCGCTCGACATGTCGGAAAGAGGCGAAGCCGTCTTGCAGGACCTTACAAGTATAGCTGAGAAGCTTGCCTCAGAGGTTGTGCTGGTGCATGTGGTTGCTTCAGGTCAGCATGTCCACACGATAGGTGGCCTGAATTACGTGCCATTTAAGGACCAGGATGTTGCCGCCGAAACGCACAAGGGCCAGGACTATTTGGAAAAAGTAAAGTCTGAGATGTTGGCAAGTGTCCGGGCGACAATTGACGTAAGGGTAGGTGATCCGGCAGATGAGATCCTCAACTGCGCTGTGGAGCGCGACGCCTCGCTGATTGCAATGTCCAGTCATGGGCACTCAGGTTTGGAGCTTTGGGCGTTCGGCAGCGTTACTCACAGAGTGATTGAGGACGCCGATCGGTCTGTCCTGCTTCACCGGTATCGCGTCAATGGCCGTTAGCTATCAATAGTCAAATAACCTGGTGCCGACCGCCTGTAGGTTAGCTGGCAATCAAGAGACGGTCGGAATGCGACCAACGGGTGATTGCTCGGAACCGGACGGCCGCTTGGATTAGATTCGGCTCCTCTCAGAGCTGTCGAACTCAGCCCTTGTGGAAGCCAGAGTAAGGGATTTGGTACAATCCGGGAGGTTTGACGCATAACAGGATCCTGCTTTGACTTGCCTCTTCCCTACCAAAATAGCGGTGAACATTATCCCCTGACATCCTAGGTTCCTGAGCGAAGGAGTTGATGTATGAACAAGGTGTTGGCGATGATAATGGCCGGCGGAGCCGGCGAAAGGCTCAGGCCACTCACAGGCGACAGGTCCAAGTGCGCCGTACCCTTCGGAGGCAAGTTTCGCATTATCGACTTCGTGCTGAGTAACTGTGTCAACTCAGGTATACGGAAAGTCTTTGTATTGACCCAGTACAGGTCGGGGTCTTTGAACAAGCACATTCAAGACGGGTGGGGGATATCATCCTCTGGATTGGGCGATTTCATATATTGCGTGCCAGCGCAGCAGAAGCTCGGCTCGGACTGGTATCGCGGCACAGCGGACGCAGTGCGTCAGAATCTGGACTTGATCGGAAGCAAGGAAGTAGAACATATGCTCGTTCTCTCCGGCGACCATATTTATAAGATGAACTATTCGCAGATGGTCGCCTATCACAGGAGAAAGAATGCCGACCTCACCACATCGGCCATACGAGTGAGGAAGGAGCAGGCAGCCCGAACACTTGGAGTGCTGGAGGTTGACAATGACTACAGGATGGTCGGCTTTGAGGAAAAACCGGAGCATCCTAAGACCATCTCAGATGCCCCTGACTACGCCCTGGCCTCTATGGGCGTGTACATCTTCAAGGTAAGCGCCCTGAGGAGGATTCTGGAAGGGGAAGGTGACGATTTCGGCAGGGAAGTTATCCCAGCGCTGGTCGGCCGGGGCGCACATGTCTTTGTCTACGACTATGAGAAGGAAAACCGGATAGAAGACTTTGTTGTCGAGGTGAAGGATGGTAAGCGGCACAAGGTTTTAGTGCACAAGACGCGTGACTCATCTTACTGGAAGGACGTCGGCACTATCGATTCGTACTACGAGGCCAGCATGGACCTGGTGCAATTGGACCCGCAGTTCAGCATGTATGGCGAGAAATGGCCCGTCCGGACCTACCAGAGGCCCTTGCCACCGAGCAAGTGCGTTCTGGGAGGACATACCCTGGACTCGATGGTGTCCGACGGATGCATCATCAGCGGTGGTGTGGTTCAAGGCTCGATACTCGGCCCCGGTGTCGTGGTTGAGAGAGGAGCGTCAGTGCAGAGGTCGATCGTTTTTGATGATGTCATAATCGAGCCTGGCGCCAGGGTAAGGCACGCCATTATCGACAAAGAGTCCAGGATTCGAGCTGGTGCTACCATTGGGTTCGACAGGCAAGCTGACAAGAGAAGAGGGTGCACGGTTTCCGACGGGGGCATTGTCGTCGTGCCAAAAGCAGCGGATATTGAGTCTGCATAGCGCTGTGATGGCGTGGCAGCCGGACTAATGCCGCTCTTGCCCACGCAATCATCGCAGGGGTGGCAAAGCTTCAAACAGAGTCTAGCTACTGGTCTTTACGGCAACCCGGCTTATCACTCTTCTCCCGCCTTCTCCACCCACTTGCCGGTCTTCTCGTCCTTCCTGTACTTCTGATCGACTGCGGCCCAGGCCACCTTGTGCGCCACTTCATCCAACGATTCAGAGGAGCCCCCTCGCCGTTCGCGTGGGTCCCTGTACTGGTCTACAGCATTGTTGTGGGCTTTCAGGAATATCTCCTGGGCATGCGGAGGCAGCTTCTCCCGGATCCATTGAGGGATATCCTTCACGCTTTCATATTTCAGCTCTTCTACATTTTCCTCGGGCATGACAATTCCCTCCCATAGTATTGACGGTTGCTCTTCACGGCAGTCGTGGCATCCGGAACCTCTGACGAACGCAGTGAGAACCGACAGCCGTGTGACTTACCCCTAATCAAGTATAAGATACCGATAGGGCAAGCCGTAACAACCTATGCCAGTGGGTGAAATACATGTTCTCGTTAACCGATATTGACCCACTGTGTTATCCTTGGGGCTATGATAAGCTCGGTGGCTGCTGTGGAAAGACCATCAGCTTGTTGAGTTGTCGTTTCGACTGGCCCAAACCTCGGCAAGGATGGCGAAAGGCATGGACGTCGGCTCGATATTAAGCCTTGGCGGGTTCGATGATAAACCCTGTGATGCAAGCAAGTTAAACAGCCTTAAAAAGGAACAGGAGGCACATAATGATAACTGAATCGTTTGATCCTGTGTTATTGACGATCTTGGGTCAGCGAGTTGAAACTATCGCCAGGGAAGTCATGACAGTTATGATTAGATCAGCACGGTCCGTCATGATAAATACTGCCAGAGACTTCTCCACTGGCATAGTAACTGGTGATGGCCGTCTACTTGCTGTAGCAGAGGGTCTCCCGATCCATGCCGTTAACATGCAAATGACCGTTAAGAATATCTTAGAGTTGTTTAAGGGAGATATTCAGGCGGGAGATATGTTTTTTAATAATTGCCCATATACAGGGGGCACTCACACTGGCGACCTGGCAATAACGTGCCCTGTTTTCTACGACGATGAACTATTGTTCTGGGTGATGAACAGAGCCCATCAGGCGGATATGGGGTTCCATCTACCGACGACATATCTTTCTGGACCGGAAGGGGCTGATATCTACCAAGAAGGGATACAACTGCCGTGCGTACGCGTTCAGCAGAATTACAAGGAGATCAAGGACGTCATCAGGATATGCACGATGAAAATACGTTCGCCGGACGTGTGGTATGGCGACTACCTAGCTCAGGTAGGCTCAGTCAGAATCGGGGAGACACGGCTTATTGAACTGTGTCAGAAGTATGGTAAGGATGTTGTCAAACAATTTATTGCCGAATGGTTCGATTATAGTAGCCGCAAGACAGCAGAGGACATTCGCAGACTGCCTGCCGGCACCTGGGAGGCGGACTGTAATATGGATCCGAAGGATTTCGCTCCCCAAGGGCTATTCGTAAAGGTGAAGGTCACAATTAATCCTGATGAGGCGATGATAGTGGTTGACCTCACTGAATCCTGCGATCAAGTGCCAGCAGGTTTGAACATGACAGAAGCCTGTTCATATGCGGCCGGTGTTGTCCCACTTCTTATCTTCCTTGATCCCACTATACCTCATAACGACGGTCTCTTGAGGCATATAAAGGTGAAACTTAGAGAGGGCAGCCTCGCGGGTATTCCTAAATATCCTGTGGGTACATCTGTGGCAACGGCAAGCGCTTTCCAGACCGCAGTAAACGCAGTGATGTCGGCTCTCGCAAAGGCTGACATAACAAGGGCAACTGCGCATGGTGGTCGTCCTGGTATCGGTAACCCCGTTATGTCCGGGATCGACCACCGTAACAATAAGCCTTACCAAAATCAGATGTACCTCTGTCTTTCTGGTGGGCCGGCATCGATGGGACATGATGGATGGGGTGTGCACTGCAGTCTTACCGGCTTGGGAGCTACTTACAAGGAAAGTGTTGAGATGCACGAGCTAAGATTTCCCCATCTTGTCAAGAAGCATGAGGTGATAACAGACTTCTTTGCCCCTGGAAAATGGAGATCAGGGGCGAGTTTAGGCGCAGTGTTGATACCCCAGTTGAAGCCTCTTACGCTCGCAACTTTCGGAGAAGGAAAAGTGGTGGGGGCCAAGGGTATCGCAGGCGGAAGAGATGGTGTTTTGGCCCATCAATATGCGGTTGATGCTGTTACAGGGCAGAGGTTACGAGAACTAGATTTTTGTGGCATACACCGCCTCGGTCCCGGGGAGGGATATGAGTACAATACTCTTGGCGCTGGCGGATATGGGAACCCTCTGGAACGAGACCCGGAAAAGGTTAGATGGGATGTTAGGGAGGGGTTGGTTTCTGTTCGTTCAGCGAATGAAGACTACGGGGTGGTTCTCAACACTGAACCAGAGCTTTACGAGGTAGACTACGCGGCGACCAAGAAACTGCGCGAAGAACTGAAGCGGAAGACGAGGCGAACATGGCATATAGAGTAGGTGTAGATGCAGGAGGGACCTTTACCGACCTCATAATTCACGATGGGGAGGGCAACATCGTCATTGCCAAATCGCCCTCAACACCTGAAAGGCCCACAATAGCGATACTTGATACTTTAAGGCTCGCTGCTGAGCAATACAAGGTAAGCTTGAAGGAATTGCTCAGCAGCTGTGAGTTATTTGTTCACGCCACGACTGTGGCTACCAATGCTGTGATTGAGGGTAAGCGAGCTAAGGTGGGGCTTATCTGCACTGAGGGCTTTAAGCACGTTTTATACATGAGAGACGGAGGGCGGACAGACATCTATAACCTTCATGTGGACTATCCCGAGCCTCTTGTACCTCTGTATTTAACTCTACCGGTGAGAGAAAGGATTAACGCGGAGGGAAAGATAGAGGTTCCCCTGGATGAGAAAAGCCTGATACAGACTATACGTCAATTAAAGAAATGGAATGTAGGAGCAATCGCAGTTTGCCTACTCTGGTCTATCGTAAACCCCATTCACGAGAAGAGAATTGGAGAAATCATTCGGCAGGAGTGGCCCGACGTAGATTATTCACTAAGTCACGAGGTTGCCCCTGTTATCCGTGAGTACCAGCGAACGTGCGCCACAGTACTGGATGCCTCCCTCAAACCAATAGTGAAGGACTATATCCAGGGATTAGAACGATCTCTGAAAACCAATGGGCTAAGACAAGACTTTGTCATGGCTATTTCAAGTGGAGGGATGATGCCGGCATCAGAGGTTATAAAAAAGCCGGTGCATACCATTGCATCTGGCCCTGCCATGGGACCTGTAGTCGGAAAGATTTGTGGTGAGGAAGCGGGCACCGGCAATGTCATCGTCGCCGACATGGGCGGGACGAGTTGTGATGTGAGCATGATCATTGATGGGGCAATTACCCTCACAAGGACTAAAACTATAGGTGCCGATGCTGCAGGGATCACAATGACAGAGGTCAGCTCTATAGGAGCAGGTGGAGGCAGTATTGGTTGGGTGGACGCTGCTAGCCTGCTGCATGTTGGTCCCGCCAGCGCTGGGGCAGAACCTGGGCCGGCCTGCTATGGGAAGGGAGGCCGAGATGCTACTGTAACTGATGCTGACCTTCTTCTTGGCTACCTCAACAAGGACAATTTCCTCGGCGGTAGATTAAGTTTGTGTCCTGAGCTATCTCATGAGGCGATTGAAGAAAAGGTAGCCAAACCACTCGGTCTGGAAGTAGATAGGGCAGCGTGTGCAGTTTTTGACGTAGTCAACGAAAATATGGCCAATTGCGTTGAAGAAATCAGCGTTAGGCGAGGCCTGGATCCGCGGGAATTCCTGCTTGTTTTTTTTGGCGGTGCTGGACCAGTTCATGCGGCAGCGATAGCCAGTAGTCTTAACATGACGAAAGTCTACATACCAAGGCTGGCAGCAGGGGCCTGCGCATTGGGGATGTTGCTCACCGACATCAAGTTTCAAAATATAGCAACTCACTTTACTAACAGTAACGAGTTCGACTTTGAGGGCGTGAACCGGGTTTTGGCTGAGCTTGAAAGCAAAGGGCGAGCCTCGCTGGAGAAGGAAAGGGTAGCTCCAGAGGACATGAAGTTTGAGCACTTTGTCGACGCTAGATACCCCTTGCAGGTCTGGGGGCTTGAGATACCGCTAAGCAGGCGTAAAGTAACCCCAGACATGATGTCGGATATAGTTGAAAGTTTTCACAGGGCTCACGAGCAAAAGTATGGAGTTAGAGAGGAGGGCCAACACGTGGAGTTTAACGATTGGAGCGTAGTAGCTACGGGCATTGTTCCTCGAATCATGCTTCGTGAGCAGAAACATGCTGGTGAGGATGCATCGTCCGCCATAAAAGGCAAGCGTAAAGCTTATTTTAAGGAAGAGAGAGGCTTTGTAGAAACTCCTATTTACGATGGTAGCAAGTTGGCTTATGGCAACCGGATCAGCGGTCCAGCAATAATAGAAGAAGTAACCACTACTGTGGTTGCTCCCCCTGGTTCCAAGGTTAGCGTTAATAGATGGGGAGACTACCTTATGGACCTAACGCCACGTTAGGTTTAAATGAGCCCCATTCGCCCATAGACTGCCAGGTGGCCTCCAGACATCTTTGTGTTTATGAGGTGCGATTCGTTTTTGGCCTCTGTGGGCAGCGGACTATACTAGAGCCTCTTCGCCATATCCGTGCACTACTACAAAATAACCTTTTCCTCTCGTCGGGGAGATTGTGTGTATGAGGCCAGCTGGGATATACACTCCCGCCGGACCGGTGACTTCACGCGTTTCGCCCTCCATGAGAACCCCGCAAGTGAGCCCGGCACTTATGGCATAAACCTGATTATACGTGTGTTTGTGAGGCTGCATATAGGGCTTGAAACCAGCAGGGACTTGGTTCACATGCCTTATGGCAACCATCGTATTCGCCTCCGGAACCCAGGACTTTTTCATGTAGACCCAATTAGGTCCAATCTCCTTCTCTACCTGTTCCCCATCATAGTTGATGACGCCTCGTGTGATCTGTGCGGACACTATATACCGATCAATATTTCCCATCTTAACCTCCTTTGCTGCTGATAGACCTTACGCCGCTAACGAAAACGTCATATCCCACCTGGCCTACTATGTAATCTGGCTATAGCCTCGTGGGTGAATCATTTCCAGGTTGTTCCTTGTGCCTTTGCCCACCTTGCAACTTTTTGTTCACATTATACCACTGTCGTGGCCAAGTTCTACTTGGCCAGTTCATCCTTGACAGTATATAGACCGGCCGATATAATATGCGCTACGTTTAGGAAAACGCCAGTGGCTATTGGTCCAGCTAGTGCCATAGGGAAACAAATGGCCACATGCTTTGCCAGTGAAGGTGCGGACGTTGTTGTAAACGATGTAGTTGCAAATGACGCCTTGGCAAAGGCAATCAGAGCCAACTGTTATTAGTGGCCGAAGTCTTGGTCACATTGCTCATTCGGAGGCAGATGTCGCAGGAGGAAGGCAATGAAAAATAGAAACTCGTTATTATTGGCCGGTGTCACTTCACTCGTCACATTTACACTGTTAGCATCCCTTGTAGTTGGTTGTGCTAAACCAACCCTTACGAGTCCCGCCCCCACGCGTTCTGCGTCGTCTTCGGCGACGGCAAAGACAACTTCGCCGGTGGACTCAAAGCCTAACAAGCAGGCGCAGCTTGAGGCTGCTGCCCAAAAAGAGGGCAGTGTTGCCTACTGGGCATCCATCGCCATCGATGCAGATAAGTATCTTCTCAAGTTCAAGCAGCGCTATCCCTGGCTAAAGGTGGATGTGTGGCAAGCTGATAACCAACTCATTATCGAGAAAGTCCGTGGTGAGGCGGCGGCAGGCCAATATAATGCGGATTTGATGGGGATGTCTTCAGATTATTGGAGCACGTTTGACACGTCCTTGTTGGCCGACTATGAATGGGCTAACGCATCTTATTACCCTCCAGATACATTTGTCAGGAAATCGGTCATGCTGGCATATGTGATCCCCATGGGTGCTGCCTACAACTCAAAGTTGGTTACTGGGGACAAAGTACCAAAAGCATGGGAAGATATGAAGGACCCGAAATGGAAAGGGAAAACGGCGGCTAGTTTGTCATCTAGGGATGCGCCTCTGATGCTGGCAGCCTTGTGGGGATCCGAAGGAAAACTGAACTGGGATAAGTCCTTCAGCTTCTGGCGAGATGTCTTTAAGGAAACCAAGCCAAGAAGCGTTAATCTGTATACAGGACCAGTAAAACTCCTTGGTGCTGGCGAATTTGAGCTTTTCGTGTACTCTCCAGCCAATGTCCCCATCAAGGAGAAGTTGGACGGCGGGCTGCCTACAGATGCGGTGCCATTCAGTCCTGTGCCCAGCAAAACCACAGGCTTTGGAATCTTGAAGAATGCCCCCCATCCCAACGCGGCAAGGCTCTTGGCCGACTGGCTTACTTCAGCAGAAGGCGCTACCGAATTCAGTGAGGTGATGTTCTATCCATCACTCCACAAGTCAGCTTCCGCCCGGGTAGACCGAGCATTCAAGGAGAAGGCCATGAACCTGTATCTGGTCAATCCTTCCGTGTTTACCGCGGAAAACTTCGAAAAATCCACCGCGTTCTGGAACGAACTGATGCAAGCGAACAAGTGAGGGGTTAGCCCCTGCCTCTTTGGTAGAACTCGTAAATCCGGTGGTAACGTGGGCGGCAGCAGCGAGGGGAGCGCGCAATGTCGGGAAGTCGAACGAATGAATAGGCTGTTTCAGGGGAGTGAGGACTTGGCGCCACGGTTATACATATGCCGGCGATGAAGCAGGGCAAGCACGGGACTTATATTCTGCTCGCATTGGGCTCACCTCTTGTTATTCTTGTTGTCGTGCCGTTGTTCCTTCTGCTACTGAATAGCTTCCGAAGCGTCAGCACCGGCCAAGTCGGGTTTGCCCTCGATAGATTCACCTTACACAATTACGTTGCTGCGTACAGTAACGCTGGAACGTGGACTATGCTGACGAACAGTCTTGTGTTCGCAGTCGGTTCCACGGCGGGTGCATTCTTTCTGGGCGGCGCGATGGCGTTCCTTGTGGAGCGAACAGACATCCCCTTCCGACGTTTTACCTACGGAATGATGTTCGTGCCGCTTATCATCCCCGGAATGCTCCTGGCAGTTGCCTGGGTCCTGTTGCTGAGTCCACACATTGGACTCATAAACAAGGTCTGGATGACAATGGGAGCGAATGCCCCCTTGTTGACTGCCTACAGTATGCCAGCGATGTGGTTTGTTCAGAGCACTATCGGAGCCCCTCTGACCTTTGTCTTGATTGGGTCAGCTCTGCGCCGGATGGATTCAGCTCTAGAAGAAGCGGCGATCACCTGTGGGGCCTCGAAGGTAAAGGTTGCTACACAAATCACGGCAAGGCTGATAATGCCAGCAATCGCTGGCGTGGCCTTGCTTCAGTTCATACTGGCCCTGGAAGCCTTGGAAGTTCCGTTGGTCCTGGGCCTGGATAGCGGGCTCTGGGTGTTCAGCACTAATATCATGATTGCATTCCAGGATTTGCCGCCTAACTACGGTCTGGGCTTTTCTTATTCGGTCATCCTTATACTTCTTACCATGTGTGGGCTGTTTATCTATCAAAAGGTGATGAAAAGTGCCGACAAATACGTTGTCGTTACCGGCAAGGGCTACCGGCCGCGGATTATGAGTCTGGGCAAACTGAAAGCATTGGGAGTAACCTATCAGGTATTATTTGCATTGGTCACGATCGTCCTTCCACTTTCTGTTTTGGTATGGGCTTCATTGCTGCGCAACTATCAGGTCCCCTCGTCCGAGACCATATCGCAGGTTAATCTAAACAACTATGTCCTGGTATTTGCCCGCTCGGACATCGTTAGGATGCTTGTTAATACAGTCATATTAGCGAGTGTAGTTGCTGGTGGCGTCGTCGTCCTGTCTCTACTGCTTTCCTGGGTTATCTATCGCGCAAGAATCAGAGGCAGAGCAATACTGGATACACTTTCCTTCCTCCCGTATACTATCCCGGCAATCGCGATGGGCATTGCATACATGGTGGTGTTTCTTTCGTTCAAGAACCCCATTTATGGCACCATTTGGATATTGGTGATCGCCTATGTCGTGCGTTTCCTACCTTATGGCACGAGGTTCACTCATTCTGGAATGACGCAAGTTCACAAGGAGCTCGAGGAGGCGGCGAAAGTCAGTGGAGCATCGTTCTGGACGATGTTCTTGAGAGTAGTCGTGCCACTCATGAAACCAACCATAATCGGATGTGGGCTCTACCTCTTCATTCTTTCGGTCAAGATCTTCAGCATAGCTGTCTTCCTATCATCTCCCAAGAGCATGGTCTTCTCCATGCAAATATACCAATTATGGCAGGAAGGCCGATTTGGGGTCTTGGGCGCGCTCGCCGTGATCATGATCGGCAGTCTGGGCATTTTAGCGGCCCTCGGAGGGCCGAGAATGGGCAAGATGCTGGGTTAGGGCCTGTTCGTAGGTAATCACCTGAAGTGTGGCTGCAGAGCTTTGACGTGACCGTGAAACCTACCTATAATGCCCATTGAGATCCAGCCCGCTTTCAGTATTGACAGAAAGCAACCTGAAGGAGAACAGGCTAATGTTGGTTGTCAAGGGCAAGCAAGTTCTTACCACTCTGGCAGACCTGGTAAACCCACGGCATGCAGCCCTTGTCCTGGTTGACGTTCAGAACGACTTTGTCATGCCCGGGGGCTTTGTTCATAGGCATGGCTTTGATGTCTCTCCTCTGGTACAGGTAGTCCCGCGGATAAAAGCCGTGCTTGATGCCGCACGACGTGCCGGGGGTTTTGTGGTGCACATCCAAACGACGTTTTACCCTGACTTGGTGGCAGAGTCGCCAGCAGCCCTGCACGCCCGCCTGGTGCGTATGGGTCTCAAGGGCATTGATGTCGAATCCCCGGAGAAGGTCCTTGCGGACTGCTATTGCATGAAAGACACCTGGGGATGGAAATTCGTTGATGAGTTGACCCCTTTACCGGATGAGGTGGTCGTCCAGAAGCATCATGGCAGCGCCTTTATCGGGACAGACCTCGACTTGATCCTGCGGAGTAATGAGCGGAAGTCCCTGGTTATCGTCGGTGTTGTGACGCAGGGATGTGTCATGACCACCACTGACGATGCAGCCTTTTTTGAGTACTGCCCTGTGCTCCTGTCGGATTGCGTGGCGAGCCAGAGACCACAGCTCCACGAAGCCGCCCTTCTCATAATGTCTTATACCAAATATGTCACAGAGTCCAGTGAAGTGCTCCGGTTGTGGGCTAAATCGCGCGAGCGATGAGAGTAATTCTCTTTCTGCCCAGCAGGCGCCAGTGGCGGCGTAGCAATCACTGGTCTACCTGAGCAGGATATGGCCATAGACGGTTCTGATTTGCCGCAAGCACGCGAGGGTGAGACGGCAGTAGTCGCTCACTATGCGACGAAGGTCCGATACGAGGACCTGCCCCCCGATGTCGTCGTGAAAGCCAAGCAGCATATCCTGGATAGCCTCGGTGCCATTCTGGTTGGCACAAGGCTTGAGGCCGGTCAGAGGATCGTCGATTTCGTCCGCCAGCATCCGGGGGTACCGGAAGCTACAGTCCTTGGGACTTCTATCAAAACTTCATCCTTGACCGCGTCGCTGGCAAACGGCGTCCTAGGTCATGCTGACGAGAGCGACGATACGCATCTGACGGCCATTGTACATTCTGGTGCTACTGTTGTGCCCGCGGCTCTCTCGGTGGCTGAAAGGCTGGGCTCAAATGGCAGAGATTTCATTAACTCCGTAGTCCTTGGCTATGATATCAACTGCCGTGTGGGTCAGGCGCTGGACGCGAGTCTGTTGAGGAAAAACAACCACAGCCCGTTGGGCATCCCAGGTTGCTTTGGCGCGGCGGCGGCCGCCGGCCGTCTTCTGGCCCTCGACGAAGAGAAGATGTGCTCAGCTTTCGGCCTGGCCGGTCAACAGGCTTCGGGCATATACGCTTGGCTTACGGAACCGCTTCACATGGCAAAGGCTTTTGAGACCGGCGTGGCGGCGCGTAATGGGGTGACGGCTGCTTTCCTGGCGCAGTCAGGTTTCAAAGGGCCTCCGGCAGTATTCGAGGGCCAGCACAACATATTTGACGCCTTTTCTAGCAGCAACAACTTTGCGGCGCTCACCAGGGAGCTGGGTGTGCATTTTGAAATCGCTGACACAGTCTTCGTGAAATACCCTGTCGGTGGGCCGCTTCAGAATCCCCTGGACGGTCTCTTGAGCATCATGCGGGAGCATGGACTCCGGGCGGAAGATATCGATAAGGTAACCGTCTCCATTGCGCCTCATTGGGCGTGGCTAGTCAGCAACCGGCCAATACAGGACATCAGCATCGAACTTATTCTCGCAGCCGCCGCGTGCTACGGTCGCTTGGGGTGGGAAGAAGCGCATTCTGAGAAAACGCTGAAAGATGCGAACGTTCAGAAATTCAAAGCGAAAGTAAAACTAGTCGCCGATCCCGACATGGAAAAGACTTACGTTCAGACGCGCGCCGCCAGAGTTGAGGTAGTTGCCAGAGATGGGAGAAGATACAAGATCAGTTTGGAGCATCCTCACGGCTCACCCCGGAACCCGTTCAGCCATGCCCAGGTGGAAGAGAAGTTCCTGGACTTGGCCTCTTCGGTGCTGGGGAAGAAAAAATCGCGCGAGGTTGTAGGCCTTGTACATCGACTGGATGATGTGCCGGACATACGCGCGTTGGGCGACTTGCTTCGCACCTAGCGGGGGCTGTAACAACCTCCTCTACCTCCAGGGACCTATCCGTTTGGAAACCATCGCCTTAGGGCCAGGCCAGAATTGCGAGTGCTTCCCGGCGCCCCCGCAAACTATCATTTGAATATCCTCAGGTTTGGCCACTATCGGGACAAGTGTTTCGCTTCCGTAGCGCAGCTCTGGGAAGTCCTCATTTGGGCTGCAAATACCGCGGTCCCAGGCAGCCTTTGCGTAAACGGATACAGGGTATCTTGCGTTTTCCCAGAGGTACTGTCTTATCGAGGCTTTGGTGTAGCCGCTCCTCACCAGCAGATCAGCATGCTCGGGACACCAACCCAGCAGAACGGGCGAGTGTTTCATGCAGGTGGTGTAAGGCTGGTTAATGCTGTAAGCTGTATATTTCAACAACTCCTTTCCCGTGGTGCTGTTATGGTCGCTGATGTCGAGCGGCTGGTACACGACTTTTGCTGTGACCAGATCTTCATTCTTTCCGTACCCCTGCTCGACTGCATAAGAGGCCCAGGCGAGTTCACCTTCGTTCTCGCCAAGAACGTAGTTCAAGAGGTCAGCAGGCGACGCCAGAGTAGAATGGTCCCTATCCGGGGGCAAAGAGCCGCCAATGACTTTCGAGATCAGCCCTATTGCATAGCCGATCGAGGCGTTCGCCTGAAAGCATAGACCTGCCGCCCCCGTGCCGCAGGCAATGCCTATCTCCTTGACCATCGGACCGCTTATAAGGAACAGGAGGCTTTCTGTCCCAGTAGTTGTCGCTTGATGTGCGTAGCCCAGCTCTGGTTCCTTCATTGCCTCCGCTATGGCCAGTAGTGTCGGCATGTACTGCGGCTTACATCCCGCCATGACAGCACAAGCTGCCACCAGTTCCACCGTGACTATCCCCATCCTCGGTGGAATTCCGTCCCAGACGATCTCGTCCGGGGCATGGCTCGTTCCAGCTAGCATGTTAGCCACCAGTCTGCGGGTGGGCGGAACAAAAGGAAGACCTGTTGATAGAGATCGCTTGAAGAACAGCTCTTGTATATCGGAGACGGTCCCCCTGATTTTTATGGTGTCCGCGGGGTAAGAGGGTTTTGCTGCCGGTGTCTTTGATGCTCTGGGCCGCCATCCCGTCATAGCCGCCAAGATATGGGGGAAGGCATTCTTGATTTTGGCCTCCAACTCCTCTGAAGGTATTCCCCCGATGGGATGAGGAATCTCGACAAAGCACTGGTCGGCCATACCGTTGCTTGCGGACGTATACCTGGCCAGCCGCATGAAACTGCTCGTAATCATAGTGGCTGTTGGAATTCCAAGACCCTCCAGGTGGATCGCATCTCGCACAACTTGCGACGTACAACCGCCTCAGTCGCCGTGACTACATATGACGATGTCCGCCCTGAGGGATGCCATACTGGATAACGTCTTAGGGTCCAGACCCCCGAAGGTCCTGCTTTCGGGCACTGCCTCCCAGTACTTGATGACCTTCAGGCCTTTGAACCTTTCGCCCAGTAATCCGGCTATCCTTTCGAGGACCTCTTTCCCACCGTTTTTCGCGTTCCAGTACAGCCCAATGGTCTTGTCCTCCAGGGTAGAGGGGCGAGCGGCGATATTGGCCAGAATGGGTTTACACACTCCCTGCGGATTGACCAGTTCCCATTCAATCTCTTCGGGGACCATTCTTCAGTCTCCTTTGTCCATGGCAAACTATTTTGATGGGCACCGATACGGGTCTGCTGCCACTATTATTGAAGCAGGGCCTTGGGAGTCGGACGCTGTTCCTTTGACATCTGGGGGCCGACCCGTTCGCCGAGCATTGTGGCAGCAACGAAGCAGATGGCTATTAACACCGCTTCGAGCAGCCCCAGGACGATAGCTTCCTCAAGAAAACCTGTGCGCCACCAGTCCCATACCTGGGTCGACATCACGGTCGATTCAGGACTATAGAGTAGGATCACGGTGGACAGGTCTTTCACGGCGAAGGCGAACAGCAGTATCCATCCGGAGACCAGGCCACGAGAGAGCAATGGGACCATGATTATGGTAAACGTCCGGAGCCAGGTTGCGCCCGAGGCCTTCGCGGATTCTTCGAGTTCATTCGATATCTGCACGATAGTGCTGGTCATTGTTCTGGTGCCCAAAGGCAGGCCCGTCGTAGTCAGCGCCAAAATCATCAGCAAAAGTGTGCCGTATATGCGGAACGGAAGCGGCAAGAAGAGGTAAGCCCACAGGAATCCCAGGGCCATTACGATACTCGGCACCGCCCACGGAATCCAGACAACAAAGTCGAGGACTCGCCTGCCCGACACGCGCGTCTTGACCACTGTGTAAGCCACCAGAGAGCACAAGACCATTCCCGCCGTTGCCACGGCCGTAGACATCAGAACAGTGTTTTTCATAGCCAACCACAGTCCGGAAGCGCTGAAGGCACGCTGGTAGTGACTGAAGGTATACATGCTGTCGGAGAAAACGCCGACAACCTTCATGAAAGACCCCCAGATCAATACTCCGAGTGGCAAAAAAGTGCTGACCACCAAAAACGTCAGCACATACGCAAATGCTATCCACCTGCCCCAGCCAAGTTTCGTAACTTGCGGACGGTATCCCTTACCCGTGACTGTCGTGTACTCTTTGCCGCCAAGGAGCTTCCATTGAAAGAAAACTATGAAGAAGGTGATAACTAGCATTGTGACAGACAATGCCATTGCTGCAGGATAATTCGGTGGCTCAGTCAGGTTTATGTAGTTGTAGACCTTGGTGGTCAACACGTATATGTCAGCGCGTATCCCAAGCATTGCCTCCACTACGAAGGAGTCCATCGAACGGACGAACCCCAGGGCGGTGGTAGCGAGTATGGCCGGGGCAAGCAGAGGCAAATTTATCCTCGTGACAGTAGACCACATACTGGCGCCGGATGCCTTCGCAGCTTCCTCCAGGCTGGCGTCCATGGATTTGAACGCCGGGGCGATAAATATATACAGCACCGGCACCCAGACAAGGATGCTCACCAGGATTATCCCACCGTAGGAGAACACGTTTAGAGGTGGCAGATGGAAAGGCAGGATATCTGCGAGGAAGACATTGAGGAGTCCGGTCCGTGGGCTGAGCAAGACTATCCAGGCCAGGATTCTGGGGAGCAGCGGCACAAAGAAGGTAAACAGCAGGCTGATTTCCAGTATGCGCTTGCCGCGTACATTGGTGCGCGCCATGATCCACGCCAGAGAGATGGCGATGGCCACAGAAATAACAGTCCTGACCGTGGCGAGCCAGAAGGTTGTCCAGAGAAGGCTGTAAGTGCTTGGATTTCCAAAGGCTTCAATGTAGCCGCGAGGGCTGAGGTGCCCGGAAGCTCCCGGCATTGATGACCAGACGCTTCCAAAGAAGACCATCCCGACCGGGTACAGTATCATGAACCCGACGACCAAGAACAGGCACGCCATCAGTATTGACGAGCGATTCACCCTGTTCTTGATGCTCATGAGGAAACCCGCGCGGGCGTACCGGCCTCACCGGACACGAGGCCAGGAACATGCGTGGCGCTACTTGGCAAGGTATTTCTTGATGTCGTTTCGTGCCTCAGCGACACCCTTCAGGTCTTCTTCCGGTGTCGTTAACAGCAGCTTCTGGCCAGTCAAGTCCAGGTCAGGCATATCTACCCTGGCACCGGCACGCATGGGTGAGCCTCTGCCCGTACTGCCGGTTATGTCTTGACCTTCCTCGAACATGTAGTTGATGAAGAGCTTAGAAGCATTGGGGTGAGGGCTCCCCTTGAGCAGACCGATGCCGATCTCTGAGACGACCGTGCCTTCCTTGAATGTTATGTATTTCGTGGGGGTGTTTGGTATTGAGGCCAGCTCACGCGGAGCCAAGGCGAGTCCGATATAATACTCTCCGGTGGCCACCGCCCTTGCCTGGAGGTTCCTATCTCTTTCGAGGATAAGGCCCTGGGCACCGATCTTGCTCCATGCCTCCTCCCCGTAGACCCGCTTGATCCAGTAGAACATCTTGTTGGCGCCGCCCGGCACTGTCGGGTCCTGAGTTGTGATCTTGCCCTTCCACCAGGGAGTGGCCAAATCCATCCAGCTCTTAGGCTCCTTGTCTGGAGTGACCAGCTTGGTATTTATTATGGCGCCTTGAGGCGAAACGGAATACACAGGTGAGAACTCCTTGAAGAGCGCCTGGTCATGTAAGGGGTCTGCCACCCATTTCACACCGGCAACCTGTGCTGCCGGCGGACTAAAGTAAGCCAACCGGCCTTGTGTTGAGAAGGTCCGCAGGTCAGAAAGCCCGGTGGTCACGACGTCCCCTATCATCTGGCCGGATTCCTGTTCTGCCGCGATCTTAGGGCCCAGGCCGCCGCTTTGGGTAGCATAGACCACGAGCTTGACCCCTGGATATTTCTTGCCAAAAGCCTCAACCATCGGGTCGGTATGAGTTTTGGCGTCCTGCGTATACCATACTACCTGCCCCTCTTTTCGGGCAGCTTCGTAGGTATTCTTCTCCCAGGTGGCCAGTTCGCTCGCAGAAATGGTCTGTCCCGCGGTGGGCGACGATGCAGTTGGCGCCGGTGAAGACGGTTTAGTTGTCGCTGCTGAAGAAGATGTCGCGGGTGAAGAGGATGCAGGCGTGCTTTTGCTACAGCCAAACATCAGTGTGGCGACCGCCAATATGGAGGCCAGAATTACGATCAACAGGCGTTTTTTCAACTTCCCCTCCCGGTACGAGGCTAATTCCCCCAGAATATTAGCTCATTTTATAGTCCCCACCCCACGATGTCAACATATTTGACACAAATACCACTGCGGTATAAGCTTGCCACTGCATGCACATTGGCAGCCAGATTGACATGAGAACATAGTAATGCTTGCGCTCGAAGGCATCAAAGTATTGGACCTGACCAGAGTGGGACCGGGGCCATTCTGTACCATGGTCCTGGCTGATCTGGGTGCAGAGGTGATTATGATTGAGGCTCCAGCGACTGTAGGAGCCCGTCAATCCGGACTGGGGCAGCTAGTCTCGGACAGGGCCGGAAAAAGGACCGCCGCCCATCAACCCTTCAACCGAAATAAGAAGAGCGTCTGTCTCGATCTGAAGTCAAAAGATGGCCGCAATGTTTTCTACAAACTAGCCCAACACGCTGACGTTGTTGTTGAGGGATTCAGGCCGGGCGCAGCTGAACGCCTTGGTGTAAGTTACGAAACCATGCGCCAGCAAACCCCCAGGGCTATTTATTGCTCTATTACTGGATATGGTTCAGATGGTCCGTACCACGATCTGCCGGGGCACGATGTCAACTACATATCTATGGCCGGGGCATTGGACCTGATCGGTGAGGCTGACCGCAAACCGATCATACCGTTAAACCTGCTCGCTGACTTCGGTGGCGGTGGAATGAGCGCTGCCGTAGGAATATTGGCTGCCCTCATCGCCAGGAATAGCCTGGGCAAAGGTCAACATATAGATATATCGCTGACCGATAGTGCCATTTTTCTCCTTACCAGATACGCGACGCAGTATCTAAATGATGGGGTCGTATTGAAGCGGGGAGAGCTGGTCAACGGTGGTGCCTACCCCTATTACAATGTGTACCAGACCAAAGACGGTAAGTTTCTTACTATTGGCTGTCTAGAGCCGTGGCTATGGGAAAACCTGTGCCGGGCGATTGAGAGAGAAGACCTGATACCATACCACTTTGAGGCTGACCATCTCCTTCATAAAGGAGAGGGCAAAGAATGGGCGATGGTCGCCTCGTCCCTTGAACAAGTTTTCCTTACGAAGACGAGGGACGAGTGGTTTGAGATACTGAAACAGAAGGACGTTCCTATCGGAAAAGTCTATTCCATGGACGAGGTGTTCAATGACCCTCAGGTGCTTCATCGGGGAATGGTCGTTGAGGTCGAACGGGCTACCGAAGGCAAGGTGAAACAGGTAGGTATCCCGATCAAGCTGTCCGATACACCAGGTAAGATACGAAGCTTGCCCCCGGAGTTGGGCCAGCACACAGAGGAGATACTGCAAGGGCTGGGCTATGGCCAGGATGCCATTAATGCCATGCGCTGCCGGGGTATTATTAACTGAGCCTTATATCGCGCTCGATAGGTAATCCAACCGAATCGTCAACCTCTGGGCAATCCCAAACCTCTAATAGCAATGACGTTCCTGAGGATTTCCGACGCCCCCGACACAATTGTACTAGAGACAGTATGTCGATAAAATAGCTCCATTTCTCCGCTCGATTGCGCCCATTTGGAATCAGATGTCAACAACGAATATGGCCCCATTATGCTCATGCCCAGGTTAACGATGCGTTGTTCCAGCTCCGTTGCAAACACCTTGGCCATTGGCGCCTCAGATGCCGTCTGCATTCCCTGGCTCTGCATCCATGCCACCCGCAATGCCAGGAGGTGTGCAACTTCTAGTTCAGTGTATGCCTTGGCCAGTCGTCGTCGAAGAACCGCGTTGACCGGGTGACCCTGGTTGACGTACTCCATTATCCGTTCAAAGATACGCCGGATATGCCCGGTAGTAAACGTTCTTTCAAACTCCAGGCCGGTGACCATGTACACCCAGCCCTTATTCTTTGCACCGATCAGGTTCTCTTTAGGGACTATGACGTCATTATAATAGACGACATTTGTTCTCCATCCCGCCATCGTAACCAGCGGCCGAATTTCAATTCCCGGGCTTGCCAGGTCCACAAGGAACAACGAGATTCCCCTGTGTCTTGGAGTGGTAGTATCAGTCCTGGCGGCCAGCCAGTGATACTGAGCGAAGTGGCAGGCAGTATTAAATATCTTATGCCCGCTGATAACGTAATGGTCGCCTTCTTCCACAGCGCGCATTTGAATGCTGGCCAAATCCGACCCAGCTTCGGGCTCGGTATAGCCCAAAGCGACCTCTATCTCATACCGTGCGATGCGTGGCAGGTACTCCGCTTTCTGCTTCTCACTTCCAAACATAAGGATGGTGGGGCCGGCTATTCCTACTCCAAGGAGCGGCCTTTGTGTGACACGGTAAGAGAGCTCATCGAGCATGAGGTAGCGCTGTAGATATGAAGCGCCTATGCCGCCGTATTTTTCGGGCCATGAAGGCGCGAGCCAGCCCTTTCGTCCTATCTTCTGTAAGAACTGACGAGCATTCGGGCCAACCCGGTTTTCCATCCTCATCTCCTGGATCACCTCCGGGGTCATCTCCGCGTCAATAAACTGCCGAAATTGACTCCTCAGAGTCAACTCGTCCTCACTGAATCTAAAGTCCAACTCGCACCTCACTGTATAAGCTGAAAGTGGCTCGAGGCTCACTCCCCGGGTTTCTTGGGATGGGCATAGCCGTGTACCGGCTTCATTTGACCAAACGGTATCGACTGCACCTCTTTGGAGAATGCCTCGCATGCCTGTATGAGGCGGTCTTCGACGGCGTAGTCAAAAGGATCGCCGAGGCTTGTCTCTTCGTGACCACCGGGCTTCGGCCTGTGTTCCAGAAGCCCTTTCACAGTGCGCTCAATAGCTTCTTCCACAGGCACTATGTCTCGATAGCCGAGTTCAGATTTGATCTTACTAATGTCGGTCAGCCGGTGGTCCAAAAAGGACGACAAATTGTCCCTGCGACCAAAAGATGCGTAAGGGTAACTGGGACGAGCCAATTCACCTGGTATATTGACCAACTCCCACTCATAATTCATGGCCTTAGATATCATGTTGACTCGCTGGCGGAGGGTAAGAGCCTGGTCATCCCTGACGTTGTAAACCTGTCCAGACGTCTCTTTTGGCTTATCTACTGCCAGCAACATGGCATGGGCTACGTTTTCCGCATAACCCATTGAGTTGAAGATGAGACCGCCATCAGGCAGAAGGAGCTGTTTTCTACCATCCAGAATTCTCCGGAGGATGGGCCACTCTGCTGGTGTCATCTGTCGAGGACCATAGACCCGCGGATAGCGCAGGTAAGTCACCGAATAGTGTCCCTGCCGGTGCGCCTCCATAATCGTCTGCTCGGTCGTCCAGATCAGGTAGAATAATTTGGGCTCCTTTCTTAGAGGGGCTGTTTCTGAGATAGGGAGAGGCAGACCTTCTTCGTAGGTTGCTGCCCCTACAGCGATAAATCGCGGCGTGCGGCCCTTTATCACCTCCGCCACATACCTGGTCCGGCCATACATACCGATCACCAAATCGAAGACCCGGTTGCCCAGGGTTGCCTCAATGGTATCCTTGAAATTGGGATCGCCATGCAGATGCTCCACCGGTTCGGCGAACTCGACTTCATGGGCTCCGGTGTGAAGGATGGTGACCTTATGTCCGCGTTCGATCAAGCCGTTAACCACAAAGGGCCCGGTCGGCCCCGTGCCACCAACTACCAGAACGTTCATTTGTCGTTCCCCCCCCTTTACAGGACAAAGGTTATCTGTCTTTGACTTTGAATAGAAGCTTACGCTTAGACCAGTCCGGCGGCAAGTACGACCGCCACGATGACCAGGAGCACGCCAACGAGCTTCCTTATCGTACTCATGGTTATCTTCTTCAGGTAGCGGCTGCTCAGGTATGTGCCCAGGAACGCAGCGATTATGGCTGCAACAACCAGCCCGGCGCCTCCGTGCTCGAACACCGTGCTGTAGCTCTGCCTGAGGATGGTCGGGCCGTATACGGCCAGCCGCGTCACGTCGACCATTATGGCCGCCACGGCGGTTGTACCTGCGAAGCCAGCAGTGCGCAGTCCGGCGCTGGCCAGGAAAGGGGCACGCAATGCACCTTGCTGCCCGGATAGACCACCGAAGAAGCCCGAGAGCAAGCCGCCAACCGGCAAGTACCTGGGGGCCACCTTCCAATTGGAAAGGGTGGGGGCAAGCTCGAGCACGGCAAACCCGGCAATAAGAATTGCCACCACCAGCTTCACCGTTGACACAGAGAACTCCTGGCTTCCCAGATGGTAGCTGGCCAGTGGTGGAATAGATGACACCCTTGCGAGCAGGAGAGCGCCCAGTATCGCGGCGCCGACTGCCGGCAGGGCGAACAGCAGAACCACGCGACGGTTGGCATGTCGCCCGACGAGCCCCAGTCGGAAAATATTGTTCGCCAGGTGAACCACGGCGGTGGCCGCCACAGCTACCGGGACAGGGAAGAACAGGGCAAACACAGGCAAAAGCAGTGTGCCAAGTCCGAAGCCGGAATAGAGCGCGATGGCCGACACTATCAGCGCGGCCACGACAACAAGTACGTAGTCCATAGCTTTGCCCCCTCATTGCCGGCGGGTGGACCGGGAGGCATATTGCCTGGCCTCGGTCACCTCTTCAGGCGTAACGATAGATTCCAGTACGCGGTCAAAGCGGGGATTGATGCGGGCATTCATCCGCCGGAAGAGTCCCGAGCGCTCGCGCAGGGCCTGTTTGGTGAAGCGCAGGCAGCCGGTGCAGGTGGACTCGGGTACGCTGTAAGCTCCGGGGTTAACCCTGTACAGCCAGCCCATGAGCACCATACCTGCCCTCAGAGGTTCGCGCAACAGCCGAAACCAGGGCCTGCGCCGGTAGGCGATGCGCACGAGCCTTATAGTGCAGGTGTTGCAGATCCCGACGAGGGGATCACTGGCACTCACGATTCCACCTCGAAAAGCTCCCCGAAAAGCTCTCGTATCTTCCCCTTAGCTGATTCCAGAGCACTATGCCCTGAGTCCGTGATTGAGTATGATCTTCGGATGCGCCCGTTCACGGCCCGTCTTTCCGACACCAGATAGCCGCTGCGCTCGAGGTCATGAAGCAGCGGATAGAGCGTGCCCGGGCTGAGACGGTAGCCGTGTCGTGCCAGTTCCTCGATTATCCACAGACCGAAGACCGGGCCCTTGGAGGCATGGTGCAGTATGTGTAGCCGGACGAAGCCAGCGTAAAGGTCCGTGTCCTCCATGGGCGGAATGATATCGCATTCCGATAACGACGGGCAATATGGCGCCCGGCAAATACGTGTGGTAACTGTCGGCGCATACTGCTATGGTGCAGTTATGCTGAAGTTGGCGTCGCTGACATCCAACAATAGCGGATTGGATGCACTGACCACCTTAACCCGCGCTGTACTGCTGGCAGGCCCGGTGACAACCCAGGAGTAAGTGCCAGAGCTGGCTGCCGCCGTTCCCAGCTTGGTCCAGCTTGTCCCACCGTTACGCGATATCCACACCGTCACGTTACCGGAAACACTGTTGGCGGCACTCCAGGTAATGCTCTGAGTGCTACCAACGGCCCATGATTCACCTCCGTTGGGGGAGGTCATCGTAATGGCCGGGGCAATGGTAAACTCAGCGTTGCTGACGTCCGATACCGATGGGTTGGATATGCGAACCAAGGCGTGGGTAGTGGTGGCCCCAGACACCTTCCACTTGGCGGAGCCGGCAGTGGCGGCTACGGAAGGAACGATGGTGGACCAGGTGGATCCGCCATCACGTGACAGTTCCACCTTGACCCTGTCCCTCATCCCAAAGCCTGCTGACGTCCAGGTTATTGTCTGGGTGCTACCCACAGCCCAGCTCTCTCCTCCATTAGGAGAGGTTACGGCTATGGTTGGTGGAGGAGGTCCGGTAATGGTAAAGTCGGTGTTACTGCTATCCATTATGCTTTTGGATGTGAGGCTGGAGACCCGGACTCGTGCCTGAGTTGTCGCTGTACCGGACACCTTCCATGTCTTGGAACCGGTGTTGGGCGTAGCAGGCACAATGGTGGACCAGGTGGCGCCACCGTCACGGGATAGCTCTATCTTCACGGCCCCTGTGAGGCTGGCAGAGGTCCATGTGATGGTTTGGGTGGTAGCTGACTCCCAGGTTTCGCCGCCATCTGGTGATGTGACGGTTATGCTTGGCGGAGGAGGTCCGGTTATGGTGAACTCAGCGTTGCTGACGTCCGATGCCAACGGGTTGGACACGCGAACGAGGGCATTGGCGGTAGCAGTCCCTGAAACCTTCCAGGTAGTAGAACCGGAAGTAGCTGTTACAGCAGGAGCTATGGTGCTCCATTTAGTTCCCCCGTCTCTCGATAGCTCTACCTTGACCTTGTCTTTCGTGCCGAAACCAGATGCCGTCCAAGTTATTGTCTGGGTGCTGCCCACAGCCCAGCTCTCGCCTCCATTGGGAGAGGTGATTGCCAAGCTCGGTGGAGGAGGTCCGGTGATGGTGAAGTTTGCATCAGATACGTCGCTGACAGTCGAACTGCCTGTCCCTGTCACCCGGATGCGGCCGCTTGCTGTTGCCGGACCCGTGACGGTCCAGGGATGAATCCCGTCATCGGGAGTCGCCGCCACAATCGTGGAGAAGGAAGCTCCCCCATCGCGTGAGATTTCAATCTTTACCGTTCCAAAAAGCCCGGACGACGTCCAAGTGATGTCGTGAACTGAACCGGTGCTCCAGCTTTCGCCGCCATTGGGCGAGGTCAGGGTGATACTTGCTGTTGCTGGGTAGATGTGCCTTATGCCTGCAATATCATCGCTGTGCAAGGCCCGCTTGATGGAACCCCGAGAGTAGTAGCCATACATCACCTTTGCGGCATCAGAAGAGTTGTATAAATCCTTGAGATTCAGCCAGTGCCCTAGCTCGTGCAATGCTACGCTCTGGATGTCGTAGGCGCCTGCCGCCCACGAGTAGTATTCGTTGAACTCTATGTCTGCCTCAACAATCAAGCCGGTGGTGATCCAATACCAGTGAGTGGCGACAGCGAGAGTATCCACCGCGCCAAGATTTCTCCACATTACCTCGTTCGTGCCGTTTAGACTGGATGCCGTTGCTGATGTGCTGCCGGCATAGGACAAGGCGAAGTTTTTGCCTTTCACTGCGGTCCAGGTTGCTGCTGCCGCTTTGACCGCGCCCTCTTCACCGGAGCTATCCGGCGTATTTGGATTGACTCTGTACGAAACCGTCGGGCTGGCGCCGGGCCACTTGTGCCCGCTGTAAAGATAGCTGGGGGTGACCACGTCTGATAGGCTAAGGGCGGCTCCATCGCCAGAGGCAATGTCCTCGAGTTCTCGGAGGCCCATGCTCCTGGCTGCGCCTTCTGGAAGCGACACTTTCCCTGCGATTCCGCCATGTAGCTGTAATGCCCCGTCGGATTGTTTCAGGTACAGCAGCACGTCTTCGCCCTTGTAGAAGCGCGGCGAATTAAATGCCCACTCTCCTATCTCACCAACCTCTCCACCAGAGACCTTCAGATGGATGACATCCGGTGTGTTCCCTCCCTTGACGGCTTGGACAACATGTATTCCGACATCAGTGAATATCCTTGCACGAGCCGCGTCCCAATACGAAGTTAGCTCGATAACTTCACCTGCGATTACCGTGTCGGATTGCTCATACGGTCCAGCCGACCCCGGACTGGTGCTGGGAACATAGGCAACGGCGGGTGTGGTGGCAAGAGCATCAAGAGAGACGAAAGCCGCCAGAACTATGGCTACGATGCTGAAAGCGAAACCAAGGCGTACCCTGTGGCGCATGACCATACCCCCTTCTCGATGTCAGTCAGGCCTGTTCATCCCGGGGCAGGACAGCTTAAAATGGGGAATGTTCTCAGGCAGTCCCCGCAGCCGCCCATTCTACCACATCGCCGCCTTAAATGCCTGCGATATGGAATCAATTAGAGCCGCAATGGGCGCCAGAAAGCGAATGCAACGGTCCTATATGTTGGGTGGTGTCTGGCCCTTTTGCCGATGTTGGCTAGGGGAACATGCCCAGGAGCATCTTGCCCAGCATTTCCTTCAGCATCTCGGAGGGCGTGAAGTGCAGGGTAAGGCCGCGGGCATCCCTGAAGTAGCGTTCCACCGGCAATTCCTGGGTGTACCCTTGTCCGCCGTGCACTTGCAGGGCCTTGTTGGTGACGTCTATGGCCATTTCGGTACAAAACAGCTTGGTCTGGAAGGGCAGCAGCGGCAGCGGCGATGGGCCCTTGTCTCTTGCCTCCGCAGCACAGCGCAGCAAGCACCTTGCGGCCTCTACCTGCGCACTCATCTCGCTCACCAGGAACTGCACGCCCTGATATCCACCGATGGGCAGCCCGTTCACTTTCCTTGATTTCGCATGCTCTATTGAGGCTTCGAGAGCGGCTTGTGCTATGCCGACCGCTATGGCTGATGCGCCCAGGAGCGCCAGTCCGATCATGGGCATTCCGACGGCCATGTAGCCGCCCTCCTGGCCCAGTAGGTTCTCCGCCGGCACCTGACAATCATCGAAGAACAGCTCGGATGAGGATGTGCCGTTTATGCCCAGACGCCTGTCCTTGCGGCCAGTAGTGAAGCCGCGAGTGCCCTTCTCGACCAGTAGCGCGGAGAGAGCTGCCGGCCCCGGCGCGTTGCTTGTCCGCACTGCAACAAGGTAGATGTCCGCCTGTCCTCCGCTGGTGATGAATACCTTGGAGCCGGACACATGGTACGGGCCGTTCTCGGTGCGTTTGGCCGTGGTCTGCAGGGCGAAAGCGTTGGCGCCGCAGGCTGCTTCGGTGGCGGCGAAAGCCCCCAGCTTTTCTCCCCGAGCCATGGCAGGAAGAACGGTCTTCTTCACGCCGTCTTTGCCTCCCACCAGTATGCCCATGCACGCGATCAGGTGCGTCACGTAGATAAGGGCAGTATTGGCACAGGCCCGCGCTATCTCCTCGGTTACTCCAACGAAGGAGACCGTGTCAGCGCCGGCGCCGCCGAAAGGCGGCGGGACCACTAGCCCCATCAGCCCTGCTTGGGCCAGATGGCGCAGACCCTCAGCCGGAAAGCCGTAGCTCCTGTCGATTTCCGCGGCGTTCGGGGCCAGTTTGTCACGTGCGATCTCACGGGCCAGTTGCAGTACTAGCTTCTTTTCCGATGTTGATTCCACTGTGTCACTCCCTTCTTTCGGACCCGCAGTATTTCGAAGACTGTTCGGATAGGTCCTGGGCAATGTCCTTTCGGCTTCTGTGTCCCTGTGACGGAACGTAGGCCGGCTGGTACCACTGGCAGGTATGGTTTTCCCTCTTGGCCGTTCGGGTCCGGAACAGCTCAGGGCTATATCGATTATGTCTCAAAGACTTCCCCTTCAGTCAATACATCATGTCATGACATAGTGTAGATGATTGCGCGACTCTGTGAAACGCAATATTTGGGGGCTGGCGGCAGTGCTGTCTAGCGCTTTGGGTCACGCATGCAGCGGAGTTATAATAGCGTCGATTTGCCGGATAAGATCAGGTAATGGGGAATTGAGGCACAACGTGTGATCGTTTCAGATATGCTGGCGCAGAATGCACGCCTTTATCCGGAGGAGACCGCCCTCATCGAACTCCGGCCAAGCAAGAACTTCCACAATGCTATTACCTGGAGGGAATTCGATGCGCGGGCCAACCAGGCAGCTAACGCCCTGATCGAGATGGGGGTAAGAAAAGGCGATAAGGTCATGCATTGGATGACCAACTCTGTCGAGTGGCTTGAGGCCTACTTCGGCATACTCCGGACCGGCGCCTGGGCTGTCCCGCTCAACTTCCGCTTCACCAGCCAGGACCTCAAGTACTGCGCGGACATAGCCGAGGCCAGGACGCTGGTCCTGGGCGAAGAGTTCACGGAGAGGGTTTCTTCCATACGGAACGAGCTTCCTATCGACAGGTATATTTTTGTTGGGGAAGTGCCGCCGAAAGGTATGCTCAGCTTTGGATCTATAGTCGAGGCCTCCTCGTCGGAACCTCCTCGGGTAAAGTTCGGGCCGGATGATGAATGCGCCCTGTACTTCACTTCTGGCACCACCGGAGCGCCCAAACCGATATTGCTGACCCAGAAGAACCTGGAGTGCGCCGCCATTACCGAGAACAGGAACCACCGCCAGACCCACGATGATAACTTCATACTAATACCACCTCTGTACCACACTGGGGCCAAGATGCACTGGTTCGGCAATCTGATCGTTGGTGGTAAAGGGACCATACTGGCTGAGTTCAGCCCCAAGAACCTCCTTGAAGCTGTGCACCGCGAGAAGGGCACGATCGCGTTTCTTCTTGTCCCGTGGGCCCAGGACGTGCTCACCGCTTTGGAACAAGGCGACCTGCGCCTGGAAGATTATGACCTCGGTTGCTGGCGGCTCATGCACATCGGTGCGCAACCCGTTCCCCCCAGCCTGGTCCGTAGCTGGAAGCAGTGGTTCCCAAGCATGCAGTATGACACCAATTTTGGCCTGAGCGAGTCCGCGGGCCCGGGCTGTGTACATCTCGGCATCGAGAACGAGCATAAGGTGGGAGCCATCGGCAAGCCGGGCTACAACTGGCAGGCGCGCATCGTGGATGACTCCGGGCGTGATGTGCCTCGGGGACAGGTGGGCGAGCTCGTGGTCAAAGGGGACGGTGTGATGAAGGAGTACTACAAAAACCCGGGGTTGACGGCGAAGACCATTCGGGACGGCTGGCTGTTCACCGGGGATATGGGCCGGATAGATGAGGACGACTTTATCTGGCTGGTCGACCGCAAAAAGGACGTCATCATCACCGGAGGTGAGAATATTTACCCGGTTGAGGTTGAGAACATACTCCGCAGCCACCCCCGGGTAAATGATGCCGCGGTAATAGGCCGGCCTGACAAGCGCTTGGGAGAGATAGTGCTGGCGGTCATCGACCCGAAGCCTGGTGTGACGCTGATCGAGGATGAGATCAATGCCTTTTGTGAGCTGCACCTGCCACGGTACAAGCGGCCGAGGTGTGTCGTGTTTGACAAGGTGCCGCGCAATCCCACGGGCAAGATCGAGAAACCGAAGCTGCGCCAAAAGTACGGCGGCTCATTGTTTGAGAGCCCCTGAGGGCCCCGACCTAATATGGCCGGTTGAGATAGTACGCGGAATAAACAGGTCAGGAAGCAGGAAATGAAGGACACGGAGCGATACTGGAACCCCCTTCTGGAGACACTCGACCATGAGAAGCTGGAGAGGCTTCAGCTTAAGAAGTTCAAGGAGATATTCGGCTGGGCTTACGCTCACTCGAAGTTCTACCGGCAGCTATACGAGAGCGCCGACATTGGCCCCGGCGATATCAAGACGATGGACGATGTACGCAGGGTGCCCAAGGTTGAAAAATCTATGTTGCGGACAATCCAGAAAAAGGACCCGTTCCCATATGGGGATATTCTGGCTGTGCCGTTGGAACAGGTGACGGCATACCGGCAGACGAGCGGCACCACCGGACAGCCGGTGTACCAGGCGGACAACTGGCAAGACTGGGAGCTGTGGGCCGAGTCTTGGGCCTACATTCTATACGCACAGGGCTACCGGGATACCGATCGCGTTTTCCTGCCGTTCGGCTATAATGTCTTCGTTGCTTTTTGGGCTGCACATTACGCCGCCGAGAAGCTGGGCTGCGAGGTCGTGCCCGGGGGCGTGCTGGATACTGAGGCCAGGATACTCAAGATGCAGGAACTCAAGGCTACAGCCTTCATGGCCACGCCCACCTACGTATTGGGAATGGCCGACACGGCAAGGAAGAAGCTGGGCATAGACCCGAGAGACCTCAAGATAAAAAAGATCACTGTGGCTGGAGAGCCGGGCGGCAGCATACCTGCTACACGGAAACGCATGGAGGATGCGTGGGGAGCCAAGGTCTACGACCACGCGGGAGCTACCGAGATAGGCGCCTGGAGCTACGAATGCCAGGAGCAGGCGGGCCTGCACGTGAATGAAGGATTGTTCCTGGTCGAAATAGAGGACGTTAATACTGGCAAGCCAATAACCGAGCCCGGCAAACAGGGGAAGATGGTGATAACCAATCTCAACCGTGTTGCCCAACCATGCATCAGGTTTGACTCCAAGGATATCATCGAGTGGAACCCGGCACGTTGTGGTTGCGGCCGGACATTCAGGTTGCTCAAGGGTGGCATTACCGGCCGCTCGGACGATATCACCAAGGTAAAAGGAGTTCTGCTAGCGCCGTCATCCATCGAAGAGGTTATCCGCAGTATTCCCGAGCTTGGCGATGAATACGAAGTCATCGTGACCAAAAAGGGAGACATAGATGACATCACCCTGAAGGTGGAATTGGCTGCCGGACAGGAGAAAGAGCGGGCGGCAGTAGAAGCCAGTCTGGTGGACCAGCTACGGTTGAAGACGAACCTGAGATACAACATCGAGTTCCATCCCTACGGCGTTTTGCCTCGGTACGAGGTAAAAGCCAAGAGATTCAAAGACCTGAGGCACAAGTAGATATGGGACAAACGGAAGCAAAGCGAATGGCGATGGCAGTCGAGGCCATCCGGAAAGCCGCCGAGGAGCTAAAAGCCAGGTCGAATGGCAACCAGGCCGTTATCAGGAACGTCGACCGCATTCTGGCCAACGTCAGGATGCTGGAGATAAATGTCTGCGACCTGGTGGACGTGATCGGCTAGGCCGCCCGCGTATCGGGCGTTACAGCAATGGCCTGAGCCCTGTACTTTGCCATGTAGAAGCAGGAGGCCTCCCTTTAAAGTATGTAACGGCTCAGGTCTTCGTCCTTCACCAGTTTTCCGACCCGTTGCGAGACGTAGGCAGAGTCTATTGTTACAGTTTCGCCCTTATGCTCTGGAGCGCTGAAGTTGATCTCTTCCAGGACTTTCTCAACCAGCGTGTTGAGGCGCCGGGCCCCGATGTTGTCCATGCGGTCGTTCATTAGCGCTGCCATGCGGGAAATCTCCCTGATCCCGTCCGGGGTGAACTCAACTTTCACGCCCTCTGTAGCCAGCAACGCCTGGTATTGCCTGGTGAGGGCGTTTTCGGGCTCGGTCAGTATCCTGGCGAGATCTTCTTCGCTCAGTTTGCTCAGTTCCACGCGGAGCGGGAAACGGCCCTGAAGCTCAGGTATCAACTCGGAGGGCTTGTTCTGGTAGAAGCAGCCTGCGGCAATGAATAGTATGTGGTCCGTTTTGACTGGGCCATACCTGGTCATGACCGTAGAGCCTTCCACCAGGGGAAGCAGATCACGCTGGACGCCCTCTCCGGATACGTCGCGGCCCACCTCGACCCTCGGGCCCACGAGCTTATCTAGTTCGTCAATGAATACGACGCCATCATCCTCAACCTGGCGCAATGCGTGATCGATTACCTGGCCGAAGTCGAGCAGCTTCCCGGCCTCCTCCCTGGTGAGGATGCGCCGGGCCTCCCTGACTGAGACCTTGCGGCGATGTCGCTGTGTGCCGTAGCTGCGTGCATCAGCCGTCTCGGTATAGTCACCGTGGTAGCCGTCGGACTCAATGCCGCCGGTGTAATCCGGGTACGGCAAAGGGTCGGCTTCCTCGTTGACATCTATCTCGATCAACTGATCATCCAGTTCGCGGTTTTTCAGCAGGCCAGCCACAATCTGGCGCGTGCGCCTGCTGGTAGACAGGCTGCGGGACTCATATAGCTTCGCTATGCTGGCGACAGCTTTCTTGTCGCTGCTATTCCGTGTGCCAGCCGCCGCAGTCTGTGTGGCCTTACGACCCCGGTCTATTTGCTGGCAAACGTAGTTCACAAGCCTCTCCGCGGCAAGGCTCTCAGCCTTGTCTTCGACCTCTTTCAATTTTTCTTCGTATACCTTGTTGACCGAGGTCTCGACAAGGTCGGTGACGATCGAGTCCACGTCCCGGCCGACGTATCCGACCTCGGTGAACTTGGTGGCTTCTACCTTCGTGAATGGGGCGTCAACAAGGGCCGCGATGCGACGAGCTATCTCTGTCTTTCCCACGCCGGTAGGTCCTATGAGAACTATGTTCTTGGGCATGACCTCCCGACGCATGATGGGATCGAGCCTCCGGCGGCGCTCGCGATTGCAGAGGGCGACCGCCACTGCACGCTTGGCTTCGTGCTGTCCCACTATATATTTGTTTAACTCATCGACTATGAGCCGTGGGGTGAGTGTTGCCAACTTGATCTTCCTCCTGAATCCAACATATGGCGCCGCGTGGCTACGTTTGGGGGTGAGTGTGCGCCAGGGAAACGCTTCTGGCGTATATCAGTTTAGCACGAGGTCTATGGTAGAGCAAACGAGATAGGGCCGTGGCAGATTGCTATTAGAGGCCTATCTGTCACAAAAATAAAATGCCTTGTCGGCCATGGCGCAGCAGTGCGGGCTCCCAAAGGTGTGATGGAAACGCAAAGAAATAAGCTGCTCCGGCGCACTGCCCGAGGGAGGCCGTATTATAGTCCAACGGGGTGCCTGTAAGTTTTGTGGCACGGCGTTCCCGGCCGACAGCAAGGAAGCACACAGGACGAATACGGCATGGATTTCATCTTCTTGACACCGCACAGTCGAATGGGTATAGTGAGAAAATTGAATAGCTTTGCCGCGATGTTCTTGAGACATTGCGAGCACTGATTCGGGTGGGCAAAGAAAGGTTTAAGAAAGCAGATGATACAGGTCAACCAGCTATTGTTGATCATAGTTACCATCGCCCTCCTTTTCCTGGCCCTGGGTGGTGTGGGGGCGTACTTTGCCCTGCAGGTCCTTAACAATCGGAAGGTGCGCGACGCGGAAAGAAAAGCTGAGAGCCTCGTAAGCGAGGCCAAAGAGAAGAAGCAGCAACTACTTCTGGAGGCCACCGAAGAGGCGGTAAAGGCACGTGCGGCGATTGAGTCTGAGTATAGAGAGCGGCGCGCCGAGCTACAGCGTATCGAGAAGCGGATGACGCAGAAGGAAGAGACGCTGGAACGCAAGCTGGACGGCGTTGAGCGCCGTGAAGCCAGCATCGCGCACAAAGAGAAAGAGTTGGACGACCTGCGGGTGGAGATTAAATCGGCAAGGGACAGGCAATTGGAGCAACTGGAGAAGGTCTCCGGCATGAGCACTGGCGAGGCGAAGCAACTCCTGTTCGAGGCCGTGGAGAAAGAAATACAGGGCGAGGCCTCGCGGCGTCTCCACGAGTGGGAAACCAAGCTGAAAGAAGAGGCCGATGAGAGGGCGCAACAGGTGCTTTCCTCAGTTATTCAACGATGCGCCACCGACGTTGTGGCCGAGGTCTCAGTCTCCGTTGTGCCGCTGCCCAGCGAGGAAATGAAGGGCAGATTAATTGGCCGCGAAGGCAGGAACATAAGGGCGCTGGAGCAAGCCACTGGCGTAGACTTGATTGTGGATGATACCCCGGAAACCGTTACTCTATCATCCTTCGACGGGGTGAGGCGAGAGATCGCCCGCTTGGCGCTGACCAAGCTGATGGTGGACGGCCGCATACATCCGGCGCGAATAGAAGAGCTTGTGGCTAAGGCCAAAGCTGAGGTGGAGTCCACTATCCGCACCGAGGGTGAGCAGGCGGCCTACAAGACAGGTGTGCAAGGCCTGCATCCCGAGCTTATCAAGCTCATAGGACGGTTGAAGTACCGCAGCAGCTATGGCCAAAACGTCCTGATGCACAGTATTGAGGTGGCGCATATCTCCGGTATGATCGCCGCTGAACTGGGCGCTGATATCAGGCTGGCGAAGAAGGCAGGCCTGCTGCATGATGTCGGCAAGGCGGTGGACCATGAGGTAGAGGGACCCCACGCCCGTATCGGAGCTGATATCGTCAAGCAGTGGGAGAAGTCCCCTGAGATATCTCAGGCTGTTGGCGAACACCACGGCGAGGCGCCGTCAACCAGCATACTCGGTTTCATCGTTTCTGCGGCTGACGCCATAAGTGGCTCGAGGCCTGGAGCCAGACGCGAGTCTGTGGAACAATACGTCAAGCGCCTGGAAGCAGTAGAGAGCGTGGCCAAGGCCTTCTCCGGCGTGGCCAAGGCTTTCGCCATCCAGGCAGGGCGGGAAGTTCGAATAATGGTCAAACCGGAAGATATAGATGATCTGGGCGCCATGCGCCTAGCACGTGACGTGGTCAAGAGGTTGGAGGAAACGCTCGAGTACCCGGGACAAATTAAAGTTACGGTGATTCGGGAGACGAGAGCAGTGGACTACGCCAAGTAGCATGTCTGCGGAAACCTTTTCACATCTTGACGAAAAGGCAATCTGGAGTCATCTTGCGAATACTGGCTACGGGCGACCTCGTAGGCCGCCCGGGTAGATATGCGCTTCAAGTCCTGTTGCCACAACTCAGAACCGAGCTGGGGCTGGACTTGGTCATCGCCAATGGTGAGAACCTGGCCGGCGGAGTTGGCATAACGCCGGACACCGCCCGTGAAGTCCTGGGCTATGGTGTTGATGTCATTACCACGGGCAACCACGTCTGGTTACACAAGGACATCATCCCTTACATCGACAGCGGAGCGCCTATAGTTCGTCCGATGAACTACCCTCCAGGAGTTCCTGGGAGGGGATATCTGGAAAAAAACGGCGTAATAGTAGCAAACCTTATCGGACAGACCTTCATGGGGAGTTTTGATTGTCCCTTCCGGGCTATGGATCACATGTTGTCCAAGCTTGGCAGCAGTCCACACATCATATTTGTGGACTTTCATGCTGAAGCCACTTCGGAAAAAGTGGCAATGGGTAGATACCTGGACGGCCGGGTCACTGCCGTGCTTGGCACCCATACCCACGTCGGTACGATAGATTCCATGTTGCTGCCCGGCGGCACGGCATATGTCACGGATATCGGCATGACCGGGCCTATGGACTCCGTAATAGGTGACGACGTGGATGCTGTTCTGGAGAGGTTCCTGACCAAGATGCCCCGGCGTATCACAGTTGGTGGTGGCAAGACTATCTTTAACGCGATGCTGGTAGATGTCGACCCGGCGACAGGCCAGGCTAAGGGCATACGTCGTATACAGAGAGAAGTGGAATGAAGCTGAAGGCCGACTTGCACGTTCATACTACTGCCTCTGACGGACGACTCACGCCTGTGGAGTTGGTGCGTATGGCGAGGAAAGAGGAACTCTCGGTGCTCGCCGTCACGGACCATGACTCCGTGAGCGGAGTGTCGGCGGCACTTGACGAAGCCAGGGACACCGACCTGCTGGTGCTGCCCGGCGTCGAGATAAACACAGACGTCCCCGGGGCCGAAGTGCATGTCCTCGGCTATTGCATCGATTACTGCTGCGGCGAGCTTTCCGCAGTGCTAGAGAACTTGTGCCGGGAACGTCTCATACGGGGCCAGAAGATGGTGTCCCGACTGGCGGCGCTGGGCATGCCGGTTAGCTGGAAACACGTGCAGGACCTGGCTGGGGGTGGGGTGGTGGGGCGGCCGCACATAGCCCAGGCGCTTCTCGAGGCAGGCCATGTGCAATCCTTGGCTGAGGCCTTCCAGAAGTATCTGGGCCGCGAGGGGCCTGTGTATGTCGAGCGTGAAAAGGTGTCGCCTGTGGAGGCGGTCAGGCTTGTCAATCGTTCCGGGGGTTTTGCCGTGCTGGCGCATCCGCACAGCTTCGGCCTTCACCGTCTGGATGAGATACTGGGCCCTCTGATGTCATCCGGACTCTCGGGTGTTGAAACGTATTACAATGGGTTTGGGTCCTATGACGTTGAATCCCTCGTGGCCATGGCCGACGAGAACGGGCTGCTGGCGACCGGAGGCAGTGATTTCCACTGCCTGGGCACGCCGGATGAGACTCCGTTGGGAGGGGTCGACATGCCCCAGGACCGCCTGGAGAAGTTCCTTGCCAAGGCCAGAGAGCATATGCCGGACTTATTCAAAACATGGACTTTGACTGCGTACCAGTAGGCTTCAAGAGCAAAGGACATAAGCTATCCGGCGAGATGTTCGTTCCCGACATCCCTGGCAGTCATCCGGGTGTGGTGCTCTGCCATGGCCTGGGGGCTGACCGGAGAGCCGTACGACCGGCGGCCTTGGAGCTCGTCAAACAGGGGATGGCGGTCCTTATCTTTGACTTTTCCGGCCACGGCAGGAGTGGCGGTATCTACGACGGCGACTCCAAGCCCGATGTAATAGCTGCTTTCAACTACCTTGCGGGGTCGGGCAGTGTGGAGCCGGCGCGCGTGGCTATCGCAGGCCATAGCATGGGTGCCGGGGCCGCCATACAAGCGGCGGCGGTCATTCGGGGCGTCTCGGCATTGGCTGTGCTTTCTTGCCCACCGGATAAATCGGAATTGAGACCTGAAGACCCGTCCTGGGAAGTATATGAAGCGCTGGCCAAGCAGGGAGTCGTAGAGTACCCCAGGCATGGCCCTCTCCCGTGGGTGCGTGGTCCGGCAACGATACCTTCCTGGTTGTGGATGAAGGTGCGTGGATACAGGCTGTCCATAGACTGGAGCCAAATGGACGAAATGGGTGGGAAGGGAGAGTTGTCGCAAGCCCTGGCGCATGTTGAGCCGATTCCCATCTTATTTGTGCACTGCCGCAATGACATGATTTCGCCTTATGATAGCATGGCGAAAATGTACGAGATGACCAGGCCGCCCAAGCAGCTGATAATACACGAGACAGGATTCCACGCCGCACCCCTTATGCGGGGCAAGTTGAGGAAACAGTGGGTAGCTTGGCTTGCCTCAGCCTTGATGCAAAAGAACGGGCCTCGGGTGCATGCATGCTCCTGACGGCTTTTGTTATCCTCCTCTCATACGTGTTCGGTTCTATCCCTACTGCGTATCTGGCGGCCAGGTGGCTGCGCGGCGTAGACATTCGGAGCCGAGGCACTGGCCAGGTAGGCGGGTCAAATGCCTGGCATAGCGTCTCACGCAAGGTAGGAGTAGCCGTAGTTCTGGTTGATCTGCTCAAAGGCCTCCTCGGCGTGCTCATAGCTAGGCTGCTGGGTGCCAGCACAGAAGTGCAGGTGGCCGCCGGCATAGCCGCTGTCATTGGTCATAACTGGTCGTTGTTCCTGCGCCTTGGCGGTGGCCGGGGCATAGCCACTATGGGTGGAGCATTGCTCCTGCTGGCGCCGCGCGAGCTTGTCGTGTTCGGCTTGTTCATACTTGCGGGCCTGCTGATGACCTCTATCCCGCTGGGGGTAGTCTTTGGCCTGGCCTCGCTTCCAATAACGAGCTGGCTGTTGGGAGAGCCATTTGCCCTGACGATCGGCTGCCTGGCCATATTTCTGCTGGTGCTTTTCAAGCGGGTCGTGCCGCGCCGGCGGTGGCCTTCCGGCGACCTGAAACGTGTGGTACTGTACCGCGTGTTGTTCGACCGGGATGTGCGCAGTCGAGAGGCGTGGATAAGCGGCCGGGCACGAGATGTAGCTTCCACTCGCCACAGGCGCGACGGCTCAGGCAACCACGATGATCAGGGGTCCGATTGAGATGCGCTGCGTTGTCCATCCGTCGGTGGAGACCAACCTCCGCTGCGCTGGCTGCGAGAAGCCTATTTGTCCCCGGTGTATGGTCACTACTCCGGTAGGTATGAAATGCCGCGATTGCGCAGGTCTGCGCCAGCTGCCGGTGTTCCAGGTGTCGGCGCTACACTACCTCAAGGCTTGCGGAGTCGGACTGCTGCTAGCCATCGCCTTCGGCCTGGCGTGGACCATCGTGCGTCTATTTGTCCCCTATTCCGGGATATTCAGTTTTGTGATAGCCCTGGGCGTGGGGTACGGCGTTGCGGAGCTTATGAGCCGGTCGGTGAACAGGAAGCGGGGCACCGGCCTGGCCGTCATGGCTGGCGCGTTTGCAGGTATTTGTTACACGCTCTCGCTGCTGGTGTTCCCGCGTTTCTTTGGCTTGCACTACGGCACAGGCATCTGGGACCTGCTCATCGTTGCTGCCGCGATCGCAGTGGCTGTGAACCAGTTGCGGTAGGGTGGCGCGGGCCTCGCTCAGCTCCTTTGTCGTGTCTGAGGAACGCCTACAAGTATGCCCAGCAATATCACGACCGACACACCGCCGGCAAAAACTAGCGCCAGTGGCGCACCAGCAGCGGCGGCGATGGACCCTGAGACCATGCTGCCCGCCGGACCAAGCCCGTTGAATGTCTCCCTCAGGGACATCACCCTTCCGCGAACCTCATCCGAAATCATTTCCTGGATGACGGTGTTGTTCAGCGTCAAGAACGTTGTATTGGCCCCACCGACAAACACCAGCAGCACCAGGGACAAGGCGAAAGTCGTTGAAGATGCGAAAAAGATCAAGCCTACACCCTGAGCGATGCCTCCGATCAGCAATAGCAGCCCCTTTCGTCGAAAGTTTACCAGTGAGGCCAGGATGAAAGTCGCTGCCAGTGATCCTGCCCCGGGCCCAGCATTGAGGATGCCATACAGGTCAGGACCTATATGGAGGTTGTTCGTGGCAAAATAAGGCAGCAGTCCTGTGTAAGTATTGGTGAGGAAGTAGGGAAGAAGATAGAGGAGGATTTGAGTCAACACCGGCCTGTGCTCACCCACATAGCGCATTCCATCCTTGAAATTGCTGAAGGCGGTCTTTTTCTTGGCCCCGAGAGACGTGGCTGGAACATGTATCCGGCTCAGCCAGCCGATGGCGAGTACTCCGCCCAATGCCTTGACTCCCAGCACAGGCGTGGTGCCTGCAAGGCCGATAATGAGGCCAGAAAGAGGCGCTCCTACTATGCGGGAGACGGTGACCGAGGCGTTGTCGAGTGTGATAGCGTTGAGCAGGTGTTCCCTTTTTACCATGTTGGGCAACATGGAATGTCTGGCCGGGTGGTTGAAGCCGGTCAGGACCCCGGCCAGCGCTGAGTACGCCAGGATGTGCCAGGGCTCTATATGGCCCACATGCACCAGTGCGGCTATGGCGATCGAAGAAGCGGCGGAGATTGCCAGCGCAAACACCAGCACGCGGCGCCTGTCAAAACGGTCTGCCGTGATGCCGCCAGCGGAGGCAAATAGCACCATCGGCAGATGGCGAAGTGTGACCATAAGGGTACCCATGACAGGAGAGTTTGTCATCTGGTTGAGAAGCCACAGGAGGGCGGTGGTCTCCATCCATTCCCCCATGTGCTCGGTCCATGATCCCAGCCACAGGAGGCGGTAGTTCCTATATAGAGTCATGGAGGCGAAAGTGCGGGCCAACATATGAGGTTTCTTCTCAGGAGTGGCAACAGTCCCCATGATGGAGATCGCCTCCCCAAAAACTTGCCCGGCCGGGACAGAACTAGCTCTTCTTTGCAAAAGCGGCGCCCGGCATGCGGTGATCGTTTAATAATATCAGCAAGCGCTACCTGGAAACAAGGTTCTATGCGTCTAAATGTTGATGTTCTATGATTGCAACCCTACAGCCCGTTCTCAGAATACGTTGGCGCTAGGGGCTCCCACCGGACACCTATGGGTGGCGCACGTCATCAGCTATTTAACTCGGTGTGCAAGTATTCATGAAAGAAGTTCAGCCAGATGTAGCGGGGCATTGCCCTGATTGGCGTTGAGGAGAAGGGCTATGCTATGGGCCAGCACTTTGCGAAGTATCCGGCTTACCAG